>DASVCN010000027.1 GCA_036381595.1 Trueperaceae bacterium
TACAAAACGAAGTCTATAATGCTTCTGGAGCTCTGTATGTGGAAGCAACGTAATCTCGAACGGTTCGCGCCGTCTGGACGAATATATATTGCCGAGGCGCGAGACGACTTTGGATTTCCAAACATCGCTGATGACCTTCGGCAAGAGAGACCACACACGATATGGGTAGATCTAGACGTCGAGGATGCTGGGGATCCGATTAGACAAGGAAATAAACTCGCTGAGGCAACAACAACTGCTCTTGGTTCACCACTCTTCGGCACCGGCATGCCATATTCTTATGGCTTATCAATTCTGCGGAAGCACTTGGACATACTTGCTCCATTTACGTTCATCCTGTCCAATTCCGAGTATAGCGTGCAGTTAGCCAGCGCTTTTGCCGCTTTCTCAATAGATGAATCGACCGTCATTTTGCACTTCCAACATGTGCCGTCGCATTTCGAGGTGCCGCACAACGCCCGCATTTTTGAAAACGAGGACTTCAAGCTTCGGAAGTCAGATGCAGAACAGTTAGCAAGAGGCAGAATCAGTGGTGAACGCCTTGATGCCCTATTTCACCATTCTGATGGGGCGTACGAAAGGTTCCTCGTGCTTCTAAATAAGGAACTTGGGCTGCCCGCTCCACACCGTCCAAGTCCGACAGGGCCAGTGAAACTTGACGCTGTTCCGTCCGTAGATAGCGCTGCGCTCTTTAAGTCCCTGGTGGAGGCGGAGTCTTGGATCGAGGCGTTCGAGGTTGCGGCGCGTAGCTTGCCAGATAGGGTGCCGGAGATCATTGATAGGGCAGGAGACGCCTTTATATCCCGAGGACTCTTCAACCAGTTTTGGGACACATTCAAGATTCTTCCGAAGCCGATGCTAGAAGATGAACGCATAGCCTACTGGAAATACGCCGCTGCCCTTGCGACTAACCGTCACCGGCGCCTGGAGCTTGAAGTGGGGGACTACCTTAAGTCGCATGACGCACCCGAACTGAGGGCTCTTGTCGCGATCAGCATACCCAAGACAACTATGCTGGAAGAAGCTGAGAAAGCTTACGCTTTGCGTACAAACTCCATTACCACCCGGGCGCTCGGTTTTGCGCACTCGGTAACAGGTAATCCAGACACCGGGATAGACTTTCTTCACAAAGCTAACGCACTAGCTCGTAAAGAAGATAACGGAAACCTGATAGTAGCGACTTCCAACGAACTTGCTATTGCTTACCAAATGGCCGGCAAGTATGCGGACGCATATCGGTGGGCATCGTGGGCTCTTGAGCAATTCACAGAATATGGGATGAATGAAGAAATCCGACGTCTTTCCATAATTGGGGAACTTGTCTACCCGGCCATGTTAATCGACCGTGCGGAAGCGGTCGCTGCACTAATTGACTCGCTAACGATTCCCGAGGAACTGCACGGAATTCCCTCAGTGGAAGGAATAATTTCAACACTTGGTGACTACGCAATCCTTCAGGGCGACATGGACGAGGCTCTGCGGTATGCGCGGATCAATTTCAGTAACTTATCCCGGGAGTTGCGGGCTTATGCCACTTTCGGCCTCGTCCGCGCCCTTATTGCCGCTGGGAAGGATGCGGAAGCCCTTGAAATCGCCGATTCTACCTACTGCAGCGCCTATCACTCCTCGAAGGCAGAGAAACTAAGGTCAACCCTGGCGCTGGGAATGGCTCTAGCAGAGCATAAACCTAACGAAGCTATTCCGTATCTTGCTTCGGCCCAATCTGGATTTCTTAGCTCTCTTAGCGGTCCTTACCTAGCGCAAGCCACGATCTACTTGGCTTCGGCCCAGATTAGAGTTGGTCGATTAGACGACGCTAGGTCTACCCTTGGCGCTGGAGAAGTGGCAATAAACGAACTCGCAGAGTCAGGCTGGTTACTTCTTGGCGGGACATCAAGTGAGTCTCAGTATGCGTGGGACCTTTGGAACGAAGACTCCACCCCTCTCGAGCTCCGATTCCTGGGCACACGCAAGATCAGGGTGAGACACCAGACGAAAGACTATCCGATGCGGTGGTGCGAGATCCTCGCAGTACTCGCCTACCACCCCGAGGGACTCAACGGGGAACGGCTCTCGTTCCTCCTGCAGGGTGACGACGGGAACATGAGTACGTTGAAGGCCAACGTTTCACGGATGCGCAAGGATGTACCGGTTTCGTCCCGTCCTTATCAGATCGAGCTACCGTTCACGGCCGACTTCGTGGAGATGGACAAGGCGCTGCGTGAGGGACGAGTGCGCGACGCTCTCGAGCTGTATCACGGTCCCCTGCTCCCCGAATCCGACGCGCCGTTCGTAGTCGAGTTGCGTGACTATCTCGAGGAGACGTTGAGACAAGCGGCACTGAGCTCGGGCGACGCAGAAGTACTCCTGTCGCTGGCGAGAAAGCTCGGTGATGACCTGGAACTGTGGGAGGCCACGAGCCAGCGACTTTCGAAGAACGATCCTCTGTTGCCGCTCGCGAAGGCGCACGTGAAGCGGATACAGCGGTCCTGGGGCGGCTGACGCTGTGAATCACCACCTCCGGCGGTGAAGCAGCTGGACCATCACGAGGCTCAAGGTCAGGAAGGTCGAGAAGTAACCGATCCATTCCCCGAACCGGACATAAAGTGTCGTAGCTCCGTTCCGAGGTACTTGGGCTAGCAGAGCCTCCGCTTTTCCGTACTCGGTTGCGGCCAGCACCTGTCCATGCGGCCCGATAAGGGCACTGGGACCATGGGCCGACACGAAAACCAGGGGAAGTCCAGTCTCGACAGCTCGGAAGGCAGAGGTACGCAGGTGGAGACGCGGCGTGATCGTCTGCCGCGCGAACGAATCGTCGCTCAGGACCAGAAGTGCTTCGGCGCCCTGCAGGGCGAGTCTGCGGGCGAACTGTGGATAGAGCGAATCCAAGCAGATCAAGGGCGCGGACCAGATGCCTCCCCAGTGGCCGACAGTCAACCTGGTACCGGGACTGAACGCCGACTCTCCAATGGGTACGGGCGCGAGTTTGTCGAAGACGGCTACCGCACTCCTGCCCGAAACACGAACGACCGAGTTGTATCGCTTCCCATCGCGCGTCGAGATGGCTCCGCTCAAAAGGTCTGGCCGGTCGAACGCATAGGTCCCAAACCCGGAGGAGAGGGCCGGTACGGGTCCGGCGGGTAGTGCGCCTTCGGGCCACACGATGAGGTCGGCCTCCATCACCTCCTGGCCCAGAGTGGATAGCCTCCCCTCGATCACTGCCTGTGCCCGGTCCAGTTCTCCGGCCAACTCGTACCAACTCGACTCCAGGGCCGGTTGAACTATCCCGATCGTTGCCTTGGGTGCCTGATCGACTTCCTCTGTGGTGAACCGTGGGATCGTGCAAGCGATCACGAGAGCTAGGGGCAGCAGGAGTCGAGAGTAGCGGCGCGATAGTACCGCTCGGTAGACACCGACGTTCACAACCAGTACCGCCAGCGTCACGGCACTCATGCCGCCGATGCTGGCGAGCAACATCAAGGGACCGTCGAACTGGGTGTAACCGAGGGCGACGGGAGACGCGAGCTGACCCCAGATCTCCCGCCGGCTCGCAATGAACTCCGAGGCGGTCCACAGGAAGGGGAGAAGCCAGAGGGTCGGGCGGCCTTTCCACTCCTTGGCCAGCAGATGGTGGAGGAAGCCGGGGAGCATGGCGCTTGGAGCGGCCAGCAGGATGAGCAGAGGGAAGGACCAGGGTATCGCCGGGGCCGCTCCCTCGAAAGCCGTCAGGAGGAGCCCAACTTGTGCGATGAAGGTCCAACGGCCTGCTTGAAGCGGAGTCCGGGCCAGACGCAGGGCGTGGCATAGCGGGATCAGCGCGATGCAAGCTACCAGGCCCGGCAGTATGCCCCTGGCGCACAGCATGAGGACGAAGCCGCTGAGCGCAGCCCAATGCATCTGCCGTCATCCCTGCGGGAGTGCCCGGAAAAGGAAGATGCGCCGGGTCCACTCCCGCTCGAAACGCCCGACCTCCAACAGCACTCGGCCCCTCGCCGGATCGGCGAGCTGAACGAAGCCATCCAGCTCGCGTTCCAGGACAGCGAAATGACCAGTCGTACCGGTCAAGTGCACCACCGCGGGGAGAGGCAGCGCGTTAAGGACCGTCTCGTCAGGGACACTGAACCAGCTTCCAGCGAACCCGTGAAGTTCTGCCACTCTGCCGAACTCCGCAAGACTCATGCCGCCCGGCTGGAGTTCTGCCTCCTCTGCAACTTCCGCCGCTGAAACCTGCACCCCCTCGCGGGCGAGAAGGGTAGCGATGACCGCTGGCCCGCAGTAGTTCGGCTCGTACTGCTCGACCACGCCCTCCCAGCCCAGCTCGAGCCACGGTTCCTCTGGTGAGAGGCTGCGAACGACGTCGAAGGCGCTGGGCAAGCCGGCGAGCACGACCAGGAGGAGTGAAAGGAGCTGGCTGCCCTTCATGTTCGTGCCGGGCGGTCACTCGCTGCCGCTCGCCGAAGGCGACTTCGCGCCCATCAGGATCGCCACGTACTGCGCCCTGCTGTCGTAACCGAGTTTGCAGAGGATGTTCGAAACGTGAGCGTTGACGGTCTTGTGGCTTATCCGCAACTGGCGCGCGAGTTCGCGGGTGTCGTGACCCATGAGCAGGAGTCTGGTGACCCGCAACTCCATGTAGGTGAGACCGGAGTCGTACTGATAGATCCGCTGTGCCGCCGAGGCAGCGTAGACCGCACCGAGCAGGGAGTTCTCGTCGGTGCAATCGACGACCGCGCTCAGGTGGTACGACCCCAGGCAATCCAGGTAGGCGGGGTGGTGCGCTTGGGTGCAGACGACGGTATGAGAGCGTTCGAATGAGTTGAGCGGTTCGAGCTGCCCGAACGCCCAGGTGAGTGGGAAGTCGAGCACGACCTTAGCGACGCCATGTTTGAACTTCTCGGTAGTAGGCATACCGGCTCGCGCCAGAACTCCCTCGACGAGAGGCCGAAATGAAACGTGCGACGTGTGCAGTTGAACGGCAGCTGAGATCGCGCTCATCGGTCTTCCTCCTCCTTGAAGTGTTTTGTGGAGTCATGCTGGGGAGAAGCCGGTTGTGAAGGGGTTGCCGGAATCGACGACAACCCGCTTGTCAACGTTATCGAACGCGAGCCGAGAAAGCGCGTCTGGTGGCGGCATGTCCAGGCCAAAACCGTCACAACCTGCTCGGCTGACTCGACGCATGACCCCGCCTCGCGAGTCGAAAGACCAGAGGTTTTACACCATTGCCGGAGCGAGAGCAGTCGTAGCTACGGCTCCCGCCTACCCCGCCGTGGCCCAGCCGGCAGCTTCTGTCGCCTGGGGCAGAACTACTTCAGCTGACGAACTTCTCGACCAACCGCTCGAACTCGACCACCCTGTCGGCGAACACCGACAGCGAGCCTCGCCAGAAGTCGACGTCCTCGATGTCGATACCGAACTCACGGCCCAACACGGCAGCGTCGGCCATCCCCGTAGAGGCGAGCAGTTTCTCGTAACGCTCCTGGAAACCGGACGGCTCGTCCCGGAACACGCGGTAGAGGCCCATGCCGAACAGCAGACCGAAGGTGTAGGGGTAGTTGTAGAAGGAGCGGTTCGAGCTGTAATAGTGGCCTTTGTGCGCCCACATGAGGGGGTGCCGCTCGTTCGCCTCGAGGGCGTCACCGTAGGTCGCCTCCTGCGCTTCGAGCATCAACTCCTTCATCTCGGTCACCGACAGTTCCCGTTCGGCGCGCCGCTCGAACACTCCGGCCTCGAAACGGAAGCGTGAGTCGATATCGACCACGATCTGGTTGGTGCCAACGAAGTCCTGCTCGAGGATCTCCAGCCGCGACCGATCGTCGGCCTCCTCTAGCATGGCGTTGAGGATGAGGGTCTCGCAGAAGATCGAGGCGGTCTCGGCCAGGGTCATAGGTGTAGTGCGCTGCATATTGGTGCGACCGAAACGGAACATGCAGTCGTTGTGGAAGCCGTGACCCAACTCGTGGGCGATAGTGAATACGTCGTCGAGCCGGCCGCCGAAGTTGAGCAGGATCCGCGACTCCTTCCTGCCCGGGATCGACATGCAGTAGGCGCCGTTCACTTTGCCCTTGCGGGAAGGGGCATCCATCCACGCCTCGTCGAAGGCTCGGGAGGCGAAGCCTGCCAGTCGGTCCGAGTAGCGAGAGAAGTTCTCCACCACGAACTCCCTGGCCTCCTGCCAGCCGAAGCTGCGTCCCTTGCCCACCTCGATCGGCGCGAAAAGGTCGTACCATGCGAGCTTCTCGCGGCCAAGGAACCGCGCCTTGGCCTTCATGTAGCGGCGGAAAACGGGGAAGTTCTCGCGCCTCGCCTGCTGTAGAGCGTCCAGGCTCTCTCTCGTCATCGCGTTTACGAAGAGCGACTCGGCCAACGGGCTCTCCCAGCCCCGTCTCTTGGCCAGTTCGCCAACCTGCCCCTTTATCGAGTTCATCGCCGCCGCGTAGGCAACCTCATGTTCCGAGAGCAGTTCGAGTTCGGCCTCGTACGCAGCCTTTCGCACCGAGCGGTCGACTTCGTACTGGAGCTGCTTGAGTTCGGCGACGTTGTACTCCGCTTCGTCCCGACCCGGGATCGCTGCCGTCACCGTCTCGCGGCTTATCAACGCGCCGTGCAGCTGGGCCCAGGCGCTGCCACCGCTGTTGTCGAGCACCGCGGCCAACTCCTCGGCCTCCTGTCCCATGAGGTGCTCTGACAACTTCCGGTACCGCTCCAGCGTGTAGCGATGGCCGCGGGCGAGTTCCGAGTCTGCCACCGCCGCCTCTAGGTCTACGTTTCCCAGCCATGCGCTGAAGCGCTTGAAGAGGATCGACAGCTTGTTGCCCAACGGCTGCAGTTTCGAGCGCTTCGCCCGTGCCTGATCGTCGAAGGCGTCGGTATCGATGCGGCCGTGCAGGTAGGCGCTCAGGTCGCGCTGGCGCACGAGGATGTACTCGATGCGGCTCAGGAACTCCTCGATCACCTTCCCGGGGCGTGAGTCGGTCGAACCGCTCTCGCCGATGCCGCGTTCTTCCATGTAGGCGGCGAGATCGGCGATCGCGCCCTGAAGCTCGTCGACGGCTTGCTCGAAGTCGGGCCCGTCGAGATCGGAAAATATGGTGTCCAGTCGCCAGCGAGGCAGTTCGGCAGTTGTCGTCATGTCTCTCCTTACTTTCCGACGGCCCACGAGGTAGGCAGTCCGGGCACAGCACCTCTCAGCGGTCGCTAGTGACCTCTCTTATCAGCAGTCCGCTGTTCGAGACGCGCACCTGGTAGGTGCCGCCGTCGCTGATCTCGAGGAACGTCGCCGAGCCGTACTCGGCGTCGACCAACCGTGACACGAATTCGTAGCGACGAGCCAGGTCGAAGAGGTCTACTGGCCCCTCGTCGGCGAGGCTGTAAACGGTGCGAGGCGAGGTCTGTTCGTCGTCGAGGTTGCGGTAGCGCCCGGCCACCCTGTCGAGTTGGTATCCGGTGCTCAGGCCCAGGAGGTTGGCGCGCGGGTGCCACTTGAGAATGCGTGCGTCCACGTAGAGCTGGTCGCCGGCCAACTGGTAGGTGGCCTCCTCGCCGTCAGGGAAGGTGAAGTGGGCAGAGAACCGCTGTTCGCCTTCCTGATCGATCTCGACCGTGGCGGCGGTCCGCTCGGCCGTTAGGGCCCGGTAGCCGTTCATGCCCACGGCCACGAGGCCGAAGAGGCCGGCGACGGCGAGGAGCAGTACGGAAACCACGACTTGCAGGATGCCGCCCCCGGTGCGGCCCTTGAAGAAGGCGACGAGCGCCATGATCAGGAAGATGATGGCCAGCAGTGCCGGCAGGGCGGCCGCCAGCCAGAGGAGTTCCATTCGGCGAGTATAACGTCAGCGCCGCTGCCCCGAACTTCGGGAGTACGGGGTCAGGCGAGGAGGACCTCCCTGCCGCCTCGAGAGTGCTCAGAGGTCTTCTGCGCCTTGCGGGGGCCACTCCCCGCCCAGTCGCAACCAGGCGTCGACCATGTCGGCCGGAACCTGCGCGACGAACGTGATCGCATTGTTGTCGTGGGGGTGGGGGATGGTGAGGCGGTGGGCGTGCAGGGCCTGACGTTCGATCACCTCGGAGGGACGCCCATAGACCTGATCGCCCAGTATCGGCGTGCCCAGGTGGGCGAGGTGCACCCTTATCTGGTGCGTGCGGCCCGAGTGGGGCTTCGCCTTCAGGAGCAGGTGACCGCGAGTGCGGGCCACAACCCAGAAGCGCGTCGAAGCGCTCTTGGCGTTGCTGCCGCCTACCGTCATGCTCTGCCGCTTGACGGGATGCCGGCCGATCGGCGCGTCGACGAGTACCTCCTCCTCGAGGTCGCCGGTTGCGATGGCTACGTACTCCTTCTCGGTGAGCCGCTTCTTGAACGACATCGACATGTGGCGATGCGCTTCGTCGTTCTTGGCTACCACCATCACGCCGGAGGTGTCGCGGTCGAGACGGTGGACGATGCCGGGCCTGTAGTCCTCGTCGTTCGGATCGAAGAGACGGTCCTTGGAGAGTTGCATGCGCCCCAGCAAGGCGTTGACCACGGTGCCGTTTCGGACGGTCGCGGTCGGGTGGGCGGTGACGCCCGGCGGTTTGTTGATCGCAGCCAGGTCCTGGTCCTGATAGATGATGTCGATCGGGATGTCCTCGGGTTCCACCATGATCGGCCGCGGCGGAGGCAGGGTCACCGAGACTATCTCGTCGCCGGTCAGCTTCAGTGCCGCCTTTCCCACCGGACGCCCGTCGATCTGAACGTAACCCTCGTTGACCAATTCTTTTGCATAGGTGCGCGAGAGTTCGAGCGCGAGCGCGATGGCGACGTCCAGCCGCTCGCCCGCCGGCGCCTCGAATGTCCGGTACTCCACGGCCGCCAGTCTATCGGACCAGCGGTGCCTGGCACGCGGTGGCTGGGCCCGCAGCCATATACTGTTGCCTCGTGAAGCCGATCGCACTCGACGCCATGGGTGGAGACAACATGCCGGCGGCAGCCGTCGAAGGCGCGCTGGTCGCAGCGCAGGGCGGAGTCGAGGCCGTCCTCGTGGGCGACGAGAGTCGCCTGAAGGCCGAACTGGCGCGCCTCGGCGGCGATCTCGACATCGTTCACGCCCCCGACGCGATCGGTATGGAAGAGCACGCCACCGACGTGCGGCGTCGCAAGCAGAGCAGCGTCATGCTGGCGATGTCGCTGGTGAAGGAGGGGGAAGCGAGCGCCTGCGTGTCGATGGGCCACTCCGGGGCGACGATGGCGGCCGCGCTCCTGGTGCTCGGCCGCCTGCCTGGCGTGGAGCGGCCCGCCATCGCCGCGAGCATACCCACGAGGCGCGGGGTTTCGGTGCTGCTCGACGCCGGCGCCAATGCCGACTCCCGTCCCGTTCACCTACAGCAGTTCGCCGTCATGGGCTCGGTGTTCTGCCGAGCGCTCCTCGGCATCGCCCAGCCACGGGTCGGCTTGATGTCGATCGGCGAAGAGGCCGAGAAGGGCAACGAGTTGACCCGCCAGGCGCATGAGCTCCTCGCGGTCACCTCGGCTATCGACTTCTACGGGAACGTCGAAGGACGCGACCTCCTAAAGGGCACGACCGACGTGGTGGTTACCGATGGCTTCACCGGCAACGTGGTGCTGAAGCTGGCCGAAGGAGAGGCCCGCGAGCTCTTCTCGTGGGTACGCGAGGCGCTGCTGGGAAGCGGTCCGCTCGTCAAACTGGGCGCGGCCCTCGTGAAGCCCGCATTGCGGAAGGTGGCGAACAGGCTCGACCCGGCAGAGTATGGCGCCCAGCCCCTCCTCGGAGTGCGCGGCAACGCCTTCATCGGCCACGGTTCCTCCGATGCGAGGGCGGTGGCCAGTGCCCTTAGAACGGCGGCGAGAGCCGTTCGGCAGGATCTGACCGGGCGGATCGCCGAAGGAATGGCTCAGGTTGCGGAAGCCGGTACCCCCGGCGCCTGACCGTCCCCCTCGAGAACGCTTGCAGCGGGCTACGGCAGTCGGGTCCCGAACGCCCAGGTGATCACCCGAGGTTCATCGAGCCCGGGCAGGTCGAAGAAGAGCAGCCGGTTCGACGGCGGATCGGCGTAGGGGAAGAGGTCGAGGATCTCGACGCCGCCCTCCTCGAGAAGGTAGGCGAATCGTTGCACCGGCTCGAGCGTAGCGTCGACGAGCGGTCGTCTCAGGAAGAGCTCCTCGAATTCGATGTCATCGAGCCCCTCGACGAGTCTGCCCCGAGTCTCGCTGAAAGCCGCCAGGAGTTCCACGTTCGAACTGGGATCGGGCAGCAGCATGGAAGCCTCCGATAGTCCGAGGTCTGCCGGTGCGAGCGGATCGCCTTCGTAGGGGACGATGCCGAGAGCGCCGTCCTCGGCTAGCACGCCGATGCCACCGGCAATCGGGGACAGGTCGACGGCTTCCGGCGGATCGACCGGTGTCTCGCCGAGCGGTTCGGGTTCGACCGCTCCAGTGAGCGGCAGCGACTGTACCTCTACCTCGCCGATCTCATCCGCCGCGAAGTAGAGCAGGTCGCTCCTCTGATCGACGTAGATGCCGATCGGCAGGAGCTGAGTCCCCACATGTTCCTGGGTCAGAGCGTACTCGAGCTCCTGGGAGACCAGGTCGACTACGTAGACCTCGGGCGGCTCGTCGGGGCAGCTCTCGAGGAGAGCAGCGTAGCGGCCAGGCTCCGATGCGCCGCCGCCTATCTGCACCTGCTGCCAGCAGAGGGCCGGGTTCAACGGGTCGGAGGGGATCAGCGCGGCGACATCGATCGAGCGGAGCAAAGCAAACGAAACCGGCAGGTCGGAGATATCGACGAAGTGAAGGGCTCCGGACTCGTCGAGTACCACGAGCTCGCTCCTTTCGCCGTTGCGGTCCACGACGTCCAGCGACACCGGGGCGTCTGGCAAGCGGAGAGGCGCGCCGACCGGCGCCAGATCCCTCGCAGGTGCCGCCATCGGATCGCGGACGTCTTCGTAGAGCTGCAGCTGGGGGCCAGCCGGCTCGACCGAGCCGACGACCAGGATTATCGGGATGCTCTCCTCCTCGGTGCCGGTGCAACCGGCGAGGGTGACGAGCAGCAGGGAGGCCGCCAACAGGGGGCGCCAGGCTGGGGCTAATCGTCCCCGCCGCATCATGGCGCTCCCTCCCGCCCCGGCAGGACCAGTGGCGTCTCCAGGACCTGGGTCACGCCGCGGCCGGCTCCGGGGGCGGTCAGTGAAAGCCGCAGGTCACCCGTTTCGGTGTCGAGGGCGCCGATGAACGCCCAGCAGCAGCGATCCCACACCACGAACAACTCGGGCCGGAAGTCGAAGGCGGGCTCCGATGGCAGGTTGCCCGTGAACTCCCACGTGTCCTCGAAGATCGCTCCCAGGTAGAGCTGATCGGTCGCCTTCACCGTCACCGCCAGATCGTCGAACCTCAGTTCGGCACGGCTCAACTCGTTCGTCGAGTTATCGAGCGTCGCGCGGTAACCGAACGCCCCCTGCACGCCCACCACCCCCTCTATGTCGGCGGCCAGCTGCAGGCTGGCTCGGCGCAGGTAGCTCACCTCGAGCAGGTCGTCACGCAACTGGAGGTCGAGGAAGAGGTCGACGCTGAAGCGCGAGCGCCCCACCCTCTCATCCTCGAGCTGCAAGCGCCCCTCGAGAGCGCTGTCGCGGAGACCGCCATCTGTGCCCAGGTCTGGGTCGTAGCGGGTCACATAGCGGACCTGCCACTCCTCCGCACCGTCGAGGGGCGCGTCCTGCAGGGTCACCGTGTAACGCCTCACCTCGGGCGCTCCGGCCGGCAGGCCCAGCCACTCGGGCCGTAGGGGCGCGAAGCCGGTCGCTTCCAGGCGGGCCGCTCCGGGGTAGTGGGCGACGATCGAACTCCGCGCCGTGCCCCCTTCCGGTAGATCGAATGTCTGGGTGACCTGTAGCTCCAGTTCGCCGATCCTGCCACGAGCGTCGTACGAGAGGGCGTCGACCCGCCGCCGGTTGAGATCACGCTGGTAAGCGACACGGAGGCCGGGCACAGAGTCCTCCTGCTCCAGCGTGCCTACCGTGAGGCCCGCTTCGAACGGCAGCCAGTACTCGCGCGGTTCACCCGGTTCGGGCGGCGGTGGGAAGTACCGATAGCCACCCGAGAAGTCGACACGGAGTGCCCGGAGGCCGTAATCGAACTCGACGGTCGTGACGCTCTCATCGGTCGGTTCGCCGGTGAGGCGGTCGGGGCGCACTGCCAGATCCTCGGTGTGGGTCAGCTCGAGTTCGGCCTGGAGGCTCGACTCGGGTGAGCGGAGGCGGAGCGCGAACTCCAACTCCCCCGGATCATCCTCCTCGATGTCGTAACTGTTGGAAATGCTCAAGCCCAGCCAGTCGAGATCGTCGAAGAGGCGCAGGCTGCTCTCCACCGGGAGGAACCCCTCCAGTTCGGAGCGCCTGGTGTCCGTGAACACGTAGCCGCCGACCGTTTCGAAGGTGAGCCAGGGGAGCGGCTCCAGTTCGAGAGCGGCTGTGACGTCGGTCCTGGTTCTCAGCGGGATCTGATCGAATCGGAACGGGGTCTCGCCTTCATTCACGTCGCGACGGAAGACGACTCCGAAGGTGCCGAAACCGGCCAGCCGCTGCTCGCCGGCCAGCCTGGTGTCCCAGTCGATCTGCCGCTCGCCAGTCGTGTAGTAGTGCCCCTCGAAGTTGGTGTACCCGCTGAGCTCCATGCCGGACCAGAGCGGGAGCGGGGTGAGTTCCAGGTAGTGCCTCTCCAGCAGCCGGCCCGCGTCGACGAACTGTTGCCTGGCGGCGCTCCGGTTGGTCGGGTTGCTCGAGTCCTCGAACACCCCCACGTCTACCCCGAGTTGGCGAAGCAGGAGGGGGCCTATCGTGAACCGCTCCACCTCGGGCTCGAGCAGCAGCTGCACCGGTGTTCGCCGCGGCGTCAGACGATCGTCGTAGCTGGGGCCGGTGACGGCGTCCACGGGGTCGGCATCGACGAACCCCTGACTCACTACCGTGCCGGTGATGCCGCCGCGGTTCCCGGCTACCTGCGCGCGATACTCGAGTATCCGGGGGCGCACAGCGTCCTCGCGCACGACCTCGACATCTATCGCGGGCGGCAAGGTTGGTGCCGGCGCGTCGTCCAAGGTCCGGTAGGCGAAACGCACGGTGAACTGAGGGGCCTCGGGCGCCGCGCCGGTCCGGCTCAGGAAGCCGGGACGGTAGAAGAAGTGGAAGTTCCCCTCACCCCGTTCGGTATAGAAGATGTGATCCACACCGCCCCCCAGGTAACTCGTCTCCACGGCGCCGCCAAGCGGTTGCAGTCCACTCGGCTGCGGTACCACGTCGGCGAAGTAGCGCACCGAGAAAATGCCGAAGGCGTTGGCCCCGGCGACGTATGGCCAGTCCAGGGCTACCACCGCTCGCTCGTTGAGGCCGCCCCGTTCGATGCTCAAACGCGGTTGTCGCTCCGGCCTTGCGAGCGGCACGACCAGCAGCGGGAGGGTGATCAGCGGCGCTTCGCGAACGAGCACCGTCACGTCGAAGGCGACCAGTCGGTCGCCGGGGTAGAGCTCGATCCGCTCGGCCCTGAACCCGTAGTCCTCGACCTCCTGTCCGCATCGGCTACAGGGGCTGAACGAGCCGTCACGTACGTCGATCTGCCCGGGCAACCGAGTGGCCGCTGCCCCCACCACGTCTATCTGCTCGGTCACGATGAGCACGTCCTCGCCGCTCAACGCCTCCTGTTCCAACTTGATCACCAGGTCGTTGCCCTGCACCGTCTGCGAGGGCGTGATGAACGTGCCGAAGCCCACGACCCTAACGATGCGGTTGGTCAGGTCGACCTCGATATGACGGGCGATCAGTTGCTGGTCGTCGATGGTGACCTGGACGCGGTCTCCCTGGATGACGTAGATGCGGGCTTCCTCGCCGCCGGGGAGCACGATGTTGCGGATCTCCAGTCGGCTGTCGGGATCGTCTCCGGTGTCGATAGTTATCGTCTCGGCAACAGCCGGGGTGAGCAACAGCAGCAGGAGAAGGCAGAGGAGCCCGGGCCGGGGTCCCGGCCGCCCCGCGCAGCACCTTCCCACTCCGGACATCAGCGTCGCCAGGCGCGGGCCAGCAAAAGAGCGGCTGCTACGGCGTAGAGGCTCACGGGCGTCCAGCCCGCGATCCACGCGGGGATGGTGCCTTGAGCGCCCAGCAATTTGGTGACGCTCCAGGTGGCGTAGTAGACGAAAGTGAGTACGAGGACCGAAACCAGCCCAAGCGACATCCCTCGGCGACTACCTACCATCGTCACGCCGAGCGCGAAGACGGCGAAGACCGTAGCGGCCAACGGTTCCGCGAGCTTCCGGTGGAGCGCGGTCCACTCGGCAGGGTTGCCACGTTCCGGGTCCTCCCGCAGTCGTTCGATGAGGGTCGAGATCGGCTGGTGGACCGGGTCGGGATTGCCGGTGACGCCGGCAGCGAGGTCTCTGACCGGGAGGACCGCCGAGTTGGCCTCGAAGTCGAGCACCAACCGGCCCTCGCGGTAGACCATCAGCGTGAGATCCTCCAGGTTCCAGACGCCCTGCTCCTCGGCGTACACTCCGCTCTCGGCGGTGATCACTTCCCTGGGCCCGGTCGGTCCCCCAGGCTGGATGACGGTGACGCCTTCGAAGCGACCGCCCGGGAGCACCTGTTCGATGAAGATCGCACGCCCCAACGCGTCGGAGAAGAACGCCTGCTCTTCGATGAACGTCTCGGGGCTCCTCAGCAGCATCTCCTTCTCGACCTCGAGGGCCTGCTGTCGGCTGGCGGGCACTACCACCTCGTTGTTGACTATCGCGAGCGCCGTTACCGCCAGGCCGAGCAGGAGCATCGGCGTGAGGAACTGCCTGGGACCCAGTCCCAGCAGCCGTGCCGCCTTGAGCTCGGAATCCTGCGAGATCCTGGCGAGCCCGAGCAGGGACGCGAAGAGCAGTGCGAGTGGTATCCCGGAGCTGGCTGCGACCGGCAGGGAGTAGAGCAGGTACTGGGCGACCAGCGAGACGGGCGCTCCCCTTGCCAGCACCTCGGCGACCACCTCCAGCAGGAAGGCGCCGGTGAGCAAGAGGAGCAGGAGCGCCAGTCCAGCCAGGTAGAGCGGCAAGATCTCGGCGTACAGGTAACGGCTGAAACGGGTCACGAGCGAAGCCGCCACGAGGCGAACGCGAATCCGGCAACCCCGACGGCGAGAGGGGTCAGCCAGGCGGCGGCGACGGCTCCGAGTACCCGCGTCTCGAACAGGTTGCCGGAAAGGGTCCAGGTCGCCCAGAACAGCACCAGCAACACGATCGACCAGGTTATGGCGGAGGCGCGGCCGTGGATGCCCAAACCCAGGGTTCCGGCGAAGAGGGCGAATACCAGGGCAGAGAAGGCGTCCGCGATCCGACGGTGCAGCTGGAACTCCAGCTCTCGCGTGTTGCCGCCCGCCTCTCGGGCCGCGCCTATCTGCTCGGTGAGTTCGGGCAGCGACAGGGTCTCACGCCGCGTCAACGCCTGCCCGGCATCCGTCTCGAGCTCGAACGGCACCACTACCCGTCCCACCTCTTCAGGCGTCGCGCCCGGTTCGCTTCGCTGAGCGTCGTGAAGGATCCACTCACGGTCGCCGCTGTCCCAGATTCCGCTGGTAGCGCTCAGGGTCGTGCCGTCGGGCAAAAGTACCAGCACTCCGCTCAGTTCTGCCGCGTCGGGTTGGCTGGGCCGCGACCGCACCCGCGAGGCGAAGTAGATGCCCTGGTCGGGAAGTGAGTAGGCGACGTTGCTCTGCACCTCGTTGGGAGGTCGCGTATAGAAGAAGCTGTCGACGAGGGCGTTGTATCGCTCCTCGCCTTCGGGCTCGAGGTAGCCGTTGTTCACGAAAGTGATCCCGCTGACGACGACGCCCAGCAGGAGCAGCGGGACCAGCAACGCCATCGGTTGCATGCCCAGCCCGTACATCGCCTTCAGTTCCGAGTCGCGGCCCAGCCGGCCGGTGGCGAGCAGGATGGCGACTATCACCGATACCGGCAGCGACAGGTGGAGGAACCAGGGGAACTTGTAGGCCACCAGCCGAGCGACCGTCGCCAGGGGTACCTGGTACTCGATGAGGTACTCGGCCCACAGGGCCAGGAAATCTATCGACAGCAGGAGGCAGAAAGCGGCGACCCCCAGCACGTACATCCCGGTAGCCTCGCGCAGAACATAACGTGCAAGACGGCTGGGCACCCGGGCAGTATAACGAATCCGTCTGAGACCCAGAAAACGGCTGTGGCGTCGCCGACGACGCTAGCCTCGGACGGTCCGCCGAGGCGCGAGCGGGCCTCACGATAGAATGTGTTTCGTGACCGGCACCCTTGGCCTGTTCTCCCTCGTCGATCTGTTCCAGCTCCTGGCTGCTTCCTCGCGGAGCGGCCGGCTGACCGTCGACCATCCGAAGGGAGCCGCACGGGTCTATTTCGAGGAGGGACTAGCCGTTCACGCCGAGTTCGCCGATCGCTCCGGCGAGGACGCGGTCTACGCGCTCTTCGCCGACGAACAGGGTAGCTTCGAGTTCATGTTGGGCGTTCCGGCGCCACGCACCACGATCTCCACCCGGACCGAGAACCTGATCCTCGAGGCCAGCCGCCGCCTCGACGAGTCCCGCCGGGGCGAGTCTGGTTCCGCGCCGCCGCCGGGGGGCGCTGCGACGCCGGCCCCAGCGCGCCCCGCCGCGCCCGAGGCCCGGCCGCCCACCACGCCGCCAGCACATGAGCCGGCCGGCGAACGCCCCTCCGCAATCCGGCCCGGTGACGATGCTGGTGGGCGGCCGGCAGCGGCCGAAGGGGCAGCGAGGCCGGCCACCGGAGGCTCGCCGCAGGTGCCGGCGTCACGGCGTTCAGCCGTCACACCGCCCAAGGCCCCGCCGGCTGCCGAGGTGACGACCACGGGCTCCGGCAGCGGGGTCACCCTCACGTCCATCCCCGCGTTCGCCGAGAAGGCGAAGACGGTCGCCGACATGAGCCTCAGCAAGGAGGAAGTGGAGTTCCTCAGGGCTGTGGATGGCAAGCGGAACGTCGGCCAGATCGCCCAGGAGGCGGCGGTGGCAGATGAGAGGGCGCGATCGATCGTCGAGCGCTTCGTGGAGTTGGGTGTCCTGCGCCTCTCCAATCGCAAGCCGCGCACGGCCCGGCTCGTCACTCACCTCACGAAAACGAAGCTCCCGCACGGCATCGCGGGCGTTGATCCCAGCATCATGAGCGCCTGGGAGAAGTCCCTGGGCCACCCGGCTCAAAGCATCGCCTGCCGCCGCGAAGATGGCCGGGTTTGCCTGCTCGGAGCGATGCCTCTCGACAACGCCGGTCCCTACCTCATGATCAACCGCGAAACGTTGATGCACGCCGACCTGGCCGTCAATCAGCCTCTGCTCGTCAAGCCCGTCCAGCAGAACGAGGTCTGATGACCGGTAGTACCGAAGCGGGTCTGCCCGAGGTCCAGGCCCTCCCCCAGACGCTGCTGCCCTGGCGGCGCCTGCCGTTCCCCGCCCCCTGGGATGAGATCTTCGGCAGCCGCTCTCCGCTGCACCTCGAGATCGGCTTCGGCGACGGCCGTTACACGGCGAGACGGGCTCTCGCCAACCCGGAGGAACGCTTCGTTGGCCTCGAGATCTCTACCGCCAGCGTGATGCGAGCTGTGAGGCGGATGAAACGCGATGGCGCGCGCAACGTCCGGCTCCTCAAGGTGGGCGCGCAGTTCGCGGTGCGCCACCTCTTCGAGCCCGCCAGCCTCAGCAGCATCACCGTGAACTTCCCGGACCCCTGGCCCAAGGAGCGGCACGAGAAGAACCGACTGCTCAACCGCAGGTTCCTGCGACTCGCCGCGAGCAGGCTGTGCACCGGGGGCGAACTCCTGCTCGCCACCGATCACCCCGACTACCTCGAGTTCTCCCGCAGCGAAGCTCGCCAGACCGGCCTCTTCGACCTGGAGGCGCGCGATCCGCCGGCAGCCGTGTTCGAGACGAAGTACGCTCTCAAGTGGCGCGAGCAGGGGAAGCCGCTCTACTATCAGGCCTTCCTCCTGCGCCCCGGCCCCGTCCCAGAGTTCCCAATCCTCGAAAGGCCAGCACAGATGCCGCACGCCCTCCTGACAGGAACGCCACCAGTCGAACCCCAGTTCAGCAAGCGGGCGCTCGAGTACGGAGACGGTCATGTCATCCTTCACGAGGTCGTCCGGAGTCTCTCCAGCGAACTGCCCGAAAGACTCCTTGTGAGAGTGACGGTGGACGAACCCGACTTGAAGCAGCAGCTGCTCGTGGCGGTTCAGCGGCGCGATGGAGGCGAACTGATCGTGCGGCTCGAACCGTTCGGTGATCCGATAATCACCAAGACGGCGCGCGGGGCGGTTCATGGTGTCACCGAATGGCTCCTCGAGCAGCCGGGGGTGCGGGTCCTGGAGCGCAACTACTGATGTCCGGCTGGTTCGTCTACCTGCTGAACTGCGCCGATGGCAGCCTTTACACAGGTATCAGCCGTGACCCACGGGAGCGCGAAGCTACCCACAACGCCGGCAACGGCGCCTCCTACACGCGCTCCAGGAGGCCCGTCGAGCTCGTTTACGTCGAACCGGTCGCCGACAGGTCGGCCGCGCTGCGACGCGAACTCCAGCTCAAGTCACTGACGCGACGGCAGAAGCTGGAGCTGTTGCGGTCGCGCGACGGATTGAGCCACGACGCCCCGCTCATCACCGTAGGCGCCTTCGGCGCGCCGCATGGTTTCGGTACCCGGGCGGGGGGAGTGAGCGAGGGACCATACGCGGGTCTCAACGTAGGGGCTCGCACCGCGGACGACCCGGCAGCCGTGGAGGAGAACCGGAGTATCTTCCGCTCCTGGTTCGGTGAGAACGTGAGGCTTCGGCCGCTCGAGCAGGTGCACGGAGACCGGATCGTGATGGCCGGTGAAGAGGAGTTGCCGGAAGCAGATGCCCAGCTCTCCGACGATCCCGCGGACCTCCTGCTGGTGGGCAGCGCCGATTGCCTGCCGCTTCTCTTCTTCGATCCCGGGAGCGGGGCGGTCGGAGCCGCCCACTGCGGCTGGCGTGGCACCCTCGCGGGTCTGGCGGCGAAGGTAGTCGTAGCGATGGGGAGGCGGTTCGGCTCCGAACCGGACCGGATCCGGGTCGCGATCGGTCCCGGCATCTGCCGCGACTGCTACGAGGTAGGGGAGGACCTGGTGCAGAGGTTCATCGGGTCGGGATTCCCCGCCGAGGTAGCCCGGCAGACGAACGACGGTCACTGGCACCTCGACCTGGCGGCAGCCAACGAGTTCATGCTGCAGAGAGCGGGAGTCGAACCGGCTTCGATACTCAGGGCAGGGGGAGCAGGAACGCCCTTGTGCACTTCGTGCGAACCAGCACTTTTCTACTCCCACCGGCGCGACCGGGGAATAACGGGACGGCATTGGGCGGCGGTGCGCGCGGCGGGAGGCCGCTGAGGCCGCACCGAGTCGTGGAGGGCGAGAGATGCAGAAACTGCTCGAGATAATGAGGCGACTGCGGGCGCCTGACGGCTGCCCCTGGGACCGCAAGCAAACCCATGAGAGCCTGCGGAGCTACCTGCTGGAGGAGGCCGCTGAGGCGGTCGACGCGATCTCCTCGGGCGACACGAGGGCGATCGCCGACGAACTCGGCGACGTCCTGCTTCAGGTCGCGTTCCATTCCGTCATCGGGGAGGAGGAGGGCAGCTTCGACTACGACGACGTCGAGAGCGCTATCGTCGCCAAGCTGGTCAGGCGCCACCCCCACATCTTCGCCGACACCACCGTGAGCGGGGCCGACGAGGTGGTGACCAACTGGCAGGCGATCAAGGCGGCGGAACGGGAGGAGCGAGGGGAGGCGCCCCGGTCGGCACTGGATTCCGTTCCCCGGAGCCTACCGGCCCTGCTGAGAGCGGCGGAGGTCGCCAAGGCAGCAAGGTGGGAGCCGCCTGCCGAGCCTCCGCGGCTGGCCGGAGACGACGCCGGGGAGATCGGCGAGCACCTGCTTGCGGTAGCGAGTTACGCGCGCAGCAAAGGGGTGGACCCCGAGATCGCACTGCGGGAGGCGATCGACTCGGCCGTGGTTGCCGAGGGAGAAGGCGGGTGAGTGGCGCCCGTCCCACGCTCGAACAGTTGCGGCAGGTGCTCGGACGGAATCGGCCCGAGCGCCTCGAGATAGCGGGCTACCGCCGGGCGGCCGTCCTGGTGCCGGTACTGGACGGGCCCGAGGGCCTGGAACTGCTCTTCACCGTGAGGGGGGAGGAACTCAGGCACCACGCCGGGCAGGTCGCCTTTCCGGGCGGGCGTGTCGAGGAGGGCGAGAGCGTCGAGGAGGCGGCACTGAGGGAGACGTTCGAGGAGATCGGGGTCGAACTGCCCCCGTCAGCGATAATCGGCAGGCTCGACGATCACCCGTCGCCGGCTCGCTTCGTGGCTACGCCGCTGGTAGCGGTGCTCGACTGGCCGCAAGCGCTCGAACCGAACCCGAGCGAGGTGGCGGAGGTGTTCTCGGTGCCGCTGGCGGAGCTGTTCGGCATCGTGCCTCGCTGGGAGAAGCGGGTGTTGGAGGGGTTGGAGCGACGGATCCACTTCTACGCCTGGGGCGAGCGACTGATCTGGGGTTTCACCGGGAACGTGGTGAAAGATCTCCTCGATCTGATGCCGCGCGATGAGACGGAAATACCGTCCCTGCCGTGATAACCTCGGCAGGATGAACGGCTATCGCGGGCCAGCTCGCGGAGGGCGGCGTTGAAGCGCCACGACGTGCGGGTGAGCCGAGGCGGCGAACAGTACACCTACTCGGCCGGTGAAGTAGTCGAGGCTCTGCAGGGGGCCGGCGTGCTCACCGACGACGCCATTCGCATCGCCCGTGACGTGGAGAAACACCTGCGCTCGCACGACGTTCGCCACGTCGATCTCGAAGACCTGATGGGTCGCCTCGAGGAGGCGGTCAAGACGCGGGTCTCGTCCGAGGCGGCCCAACGCTTCCGGAAGCAGACTCCCCCCTTCGTCTCGATGAAGGTCACCAAGGGGACCGAGTCGGAGACCTTCTCGCGCCGTACCCTCAGTCACTCCCTGGAGAAGTACGGCCTCCCGTTCAAGGAGGCGTACGCGATCGCCAAGCAGGTTGAGCAGAGCCTGAGAGCGCAGGGCTACCAGTCGATCGAAGAGGACATGCTTGCCCATATCGTCGCTCTGGCGCTCGAGTCGCGTTACGGGCGCGAGGCGCGCCTGAAGTACGAGTCCAGCCTGGCGGACCCGGTCGACCTGTACGTCGTGGAACAGGACGGCACCCGCTTGCCCTACTCGCGAGGCATCCTGGCGCGCTCTCTGATGTCGGTCGGACTGGGACCCGAGCTCGCCTACAACCTCGCCAAGCGGGTCGAGGACATCCTCTGGCGTTCGGGCGAGCGGAACGTCCCCCGCACGCGGGTGCGCCGCGAGGTAGAACGGCTGCTGGTGGAGGAGGCGGGGGCCGACTTCGCCCGGCGCTATCAACTGCTGCACCGGCTCCGCGAGTCGGAGCGGCCGGTGATAATCCTCATCGGCGGCGCCCCCGGGGTGGGGAAGAGCACGGTGGCCTCGGAGCTCGGTTACCGCCTCGGCATCCCCCGGATGGTCTCCACGGACGCGGTTCGACAGGCGCTTCGTTCGCTCATCTCCACCGAGTTGAGCCCTCTCCTCCACGAGTCGAGCTACACGGCCTGGCGGGCCGAACTGCTGGGACCGGAACGGATCGACGCCAAGCCGGAGCCGGTGCGGGTCATCCGCGGCTTCCGCGCTCAGATCCAGCAGCTGGCGACCGCGATAACGGCCATCATCGAGCGCAGCCTGCACGAGAACATGTCGCTGGTCATGGAGGGAATCCACCTCGTCCCGGGGCTCTCGCCGAAACGCGAGTTCGAAGGGGCGCTGGTCGTCGAGCTGATGCTGATGGTGGAGGATGAGGACAGCCACCGTGACCACTTCGGCCTGCGCGAGCGCCAGACGCACGACAAGCGCGCCCAGGATATCTACCTCGAGCATTTCCGGGAGATCCGGATACTGCAGGATTATCTGCTGGAGCGCGCCCGGGCCGAGCGCGTGCCCGTGGTCGACGCCAGCGACTTCGATCAGGCGATCGACAAGGCGATGGAGCACGTCCTGGCCTCGCTGCTGATGCGCGGTCTCGCCGAGGGGGGCGAAGGAGCGGCGGCTCGCTGACGTCCGGATCGGCGGGCGCCCGACTCCGGAGCGCCCCGATGAAGAATCACATCCCACTCGCGCCGGTACGTCCGTAGACTCGGGGGCGAGGATGTCAATGGCTACCGCAGCGATAGAAACCGAGCGTCTCACCAAGTCGTACGGCCCACGGCCGATCGTCCGTGAGCTGAGCTTCCGAGTCGATCCGGGGGAGGTCTACGCCCTCGTCGGCCCCAACGGCGCCGGCAAGACGACGGTGATCAGGCTCGTCTCCGGTCTCGCTTTCCCGAGCTCGGGCAGCGTCCGGCTGCTGGGCGCCGATCCCCACCGGCAACCGGAGGTGAGGCGTCGCCTCGGGGCGGTTGTGGAAGCGCCCGCGGCCTTCTACCCTTACCTGACGGGCCGCGGCAACCTCGAACTCCACGCCCGGCTGGTGGGCGGAGTACCAGCCGCGCGCATCTCTCAGGTTCTGGAGATGATGGAACTGGGGCCCGCGGCCGACCGGAAGGTGCGGGTCTACAGCCTGGGTATGCGGCAGCGGCTAGGCGTTGCCGCAGCCCTGCTCACCGGTCCCGAGGTGCTGATCCTGGACGAGCCGGCGAGCGGAATGGACCCGCTAAGTCTGCACCTCGTTCACCGTGTGCTCAAGGATGCAGCCGCCCAGGGAACGGCGGTGCTCCTGTCGACCCACCACCTCGACGAGGTGGCCGCCTACTGCTCACGTGTGGCGATCCTCGAAGAGGGCGCGCTCATCGACGAGGTCGACCTGAGCGACCGCCAGACGCGTTTCCGTGCGAGCGTCTCGGACGTGCACGCAGCGCGAGTGCTGCTCGACACCCAACCGTTCGTGACGGCCGCACGCATCCGCGCCCAGGAGGTCGTCTTCCAGCTCACCTCGCCCGATGACCTTCCCCGAGTCGCGCCAATCCTGACGAAGGCCCGGATCGACGTACTCGAACTGGCCAGGGATACGTTCAACCTGCGCGCCTACTATCAGGATCGACTGGGTGAGCGGCACGCGCCGGTAGCCGAGCCGGAAAGCGCCGTCGAATCGACAGGAGGCGCGGCATGATCGCGCTCCTGCAGATGGAACTGGGGAAGCTGCTGCGCCTTGCCAGCGTCCGCTTCAGCCTGCTCCTCCTGGTGGTCTTCCCACTGCTCTGGTCTTACGCACCCGGGATCTTCGACGTATACGGTTTCTATCTCGTCTCCGGCTACCAGGTGCCGGGCCTCAGCCTGCTCTCGAGCATCGAGGTGCTGCTGCCGCTCCTGGTGGCCATCACCTCGGCCGAGCTCCTGGGCATCGAGATGAACTTCGGCACCCTCCCAACCATCTTGCTCAGGCCCGTCAGCCGTTCTCGCTGGCTCCTCGCCAAGCTCCTGGTGGCGACGCTCTATCCGTTCCTGCTCCTGCTCTTCCTGCTGCTCGTGTCGCTGCTGGCGGGTACCTTCTACGGCTTCGGTCCGTTCGTGGGCGGTACCGGACTGGGAGAGGGTGGGATCCTGGGCGCCGGGATGATGCAGCCGGCGTCTGCTCTCCTCGAGATCGTCCAGGCGTACGCGTTAGCCGGGTTGAGCCTGGTGCCGATAAGCCTCCTGGCGGTACTCTTCACCGTCGTCTTCATGAGCGCCGCTGGTGGCGCATTGGCGACCCTCGGCATCCTCGTCGCGAGTCAACTGCTCGTCGTGTTCCCGGCGCTGGAGGACTTCCTTCCGCACCGGTTGCTCCAACACTTCGCCGACCCTGTGGCCACAACCGGTTGGCTGGTGCTGCTGATCGCCGTCTACGCGACCGCCTTCGCGGTGGGAGCGGTCGTGCTCTTCGAGCGAAAGGACTTCTAGATGATGGCGTGCGCTGCCCGGCGCACGCCCTCGATCCCGAGGGCGCTGAGCCTGCTGGCTACCCTGCTGGTCGTGCTGGGGCTGGGCGTGGCGAACGCCATCTCGTACACGGTCCAGGTCGTAGCGGTGTCGGAGCAGGAGTCGGCGCTCTCCGTGCAACGCACGCTGCTGAACGAGGCCTATCCCGCCTACGTGGTCCGAGCTTCTACCGTTCAGGGCGACATCTACCGGGTGAGAGTGGGTGCCTTCGGCAACCGTGACGCGGCCCTGCTGTTCGCCCGAACCATGCCGATCGTGGCAGGAAGCCCGCCTCTTCCCGCTCTCGCCGAGGGGATACCTGCCGCCGTCATGCCGCTCGAGCCCCGCCTTCTGACCGCCGTGAGCGCTCCTCAGCTCGACGTGATCCCCTGGGGCGAGGGGTTTGCGCTGAGAAGCCAGGAAGACACCGCCCGACAGGCGACCTATTTCGTCGTGAGCGGCGGATCTCCCCACTCGTTCCGGGCCTGGCGCGCCGCGCCTGCCGAGGGCGGTGCGCTGGTTCTCCGCAACCTACCGCTCTGGCCAGAGACCTGGGAGACCGACGTGCCTGAAGCGCGCGAGGCCTACCGGCGGGCGATCCTCGAGTCGCTGGCCCGCCGCTTCGAGGTCTCGCTCCAGCGACTCGAGGAACTCGAGGGCCGATCGGCACCGGGTCGCCCCTTCCTCGTCGTGCTCGAACTCGTGCCTATCCTGGGAGGGGGCGAGGCAACGCTGCTTGGGATCGCCGCACCCAGCGACGGCCCGTACGGTCCTGGCCAGCTCCTGATCGGTTCGGCTCCTTTGCCCGAGGTGCCGGGACCGCTCTACCGCGCTTCGCTCGAAAGCCCCCCGCTGGCGGCCACGTTCGGGGGCGAAGGCTGGCGGGTGGAAGGCGCCGGGGAATTCTTCCTGCTGAGTACCGAGCAGAGCAGCCGCGGCTGGCGAGCAGGAGTGGGCATGCCGCTTTGGAGCGACGGAGAGTTCCTGCTCACTCGCGTCGGGGAGAGGATCCTGCTCTACGACTTCGTAAGGCGCTGATCGAGCCCCTGACCCGGGGCCACTCCTCAAGCCACCGTTTCGGCTTCTGGCGCCGGCTCGCCTTGCTCGGCCAGCCAGCGCTCCACGGCCATAGCAGCCCTGGTGCCGGCTCCTACGCTGGTCGACAGCTGCCGGTAGACCTCGTCCGAGATGTCGCCGGCGGCGTAGATCCCTTCGACGTTCGTGTATATCTCGTCGCGCACCGCCACATACCCCGTAGGCGTCAGCTCGACGACACCCTCGAGATAGCGCGTGTTCGGTTCGTGACCGATGTAGACGAACACTCCGTCGGTTGCCAGCACGCTCTCCTGCTGCGTCTCGAGGTTGCAGAGGCGCACGCCCGTGACCTGACCATCCTCGCCTAATATCTCCTCGACGACGCTGTCCCACACGAAGTTCATCTTCGGGTTGGCGAACGCCCTCGCCTGTGCGGCCTTGTTCGCCCGTAACTCATCGCGCCGGTGCACGATCGTCACCGACTCGGCGAACCTGGTGAGGAACAGCCCCTCTTCGACGGCCGCGTCGCCCCCGCCCACTACCACGACGTTCTTGCCTCGATAGAAGAAGCCGTCGCAGGTGGCGCAGGTCGACACTCCACGTCCGTAGTATTCGTCTTCGCCGGGGACGCCCAGCCGCTTGGGATTGGCGCCCGTGGCCAGGATCACCGCTCTGGCGATGTAGTCGCTCTCGTACCCCTCGACCAGGAAGCGGCCGTCGGGCCGGCGGCGGATGGCCGTCACCTCTTCCATGACGATGCGGGCGCCGAACTTCTCGGCCTGCCGCACCATACGTTGGGAGAGTTCCGGGCCGCTCACCGTCTCGTCGAAGCCGGGGTAGTTCTCTACCTCCTCGGTCTGGGCTATCTGACCGCCGGGGAGCCCTTTCTCGAGGATCACCGTGTCGAGCTGAGCGCGTCCCGCATAGATGCCGGCGGTGAGCCCCGCTGGGCCACCACCTATGATGATTACGTCGCTCTCGACCTGCTCTCTGGGCATCGGGCCTCCTCGCAGGTCATGCTAGCACCCGCTCGGCTACCTGCCGCTGCCCCAGAATACCCGAAGGGGGTATCTCTTCAGTGGGTCCCTGCGAGCTGCGCGGCCTGCTCCTCGGCCGTCGTCCGGGGAATCCAGACCCTGATGTTGCGATCGGACTCCAACGTCATCTGCGCGCGGTACGGCTTGTACAGGTCGTACTCGAGGTACGGCTCACGCGCGACGACCCTTAGCGAGAACGGCTCCCCGCGCTGCAGTTCGACCTCCATGGGCGTCCGGCCGACCAGGAGGTCGTCGACTATCACCGCTGCCCCGCTGGGGTCACTGGTGACGCTCAGGACGACCTGCGCGTTGGCAGCATTCACCTGGTGTCTGGCGGTGAGGATAAGAGTTGGTACCACGACGAGAAGCAGGGCGGCCAACACCAGGATCTCCAGCAGGGGAGTCCTGAACTGCCTCTGGGCGGGCCTCGTCCCCGACCTTCCGATCGTCGGCGCCGTCGTGATACTCGTCAGTCCGATACGGTCATTCATCCGCATGCACACCCCCAACTGACTGGCGCGACACGAGGGGCCAAACACGAAGACGTGATGCGCGTCGCCTGGCGAAACCCACCGGGTGAAATGGATATTAGCGAACTTTTTCACACGTGTGGTCGTTTCGAGTCACATTCTCGAGTCGCAAGGACGCGGCTCGCGCCCGCCCCGAAGCCGTTCGCTCCATCGCTAGGTGAACAGGACGGCTCGGCTGGTACACTGTTTTCCGCATCGACACCGGTCCACAGGTGGCGGGAGGAGAAGATGAACCCATTGCTATCACGAGAGTTCCGCATCCCATTCGACAGGGTGCGGGCGGAACACGTCGTCCCCGGGGTCCGCGCGGCCGTGGACAGGGCAGAGAACGAGATCGAGGCGCTGAGCGGCTTCGAAGGACGGCGGAGTTACGACAACACCGTCGCCGAACTGGACCGGCTGGTCGAGCGGGTCGACCGCACCGTGGGCATCGTCTACCACCTGATGGCGGTTGCGAACGAACCGGATCTTAGGAAGGCGTTCGACGAGGCGTTGCCGATCTTCTCCGGTTTCTACGCGAAGCTTCCCACCCACCAGGGGCTGTGGGGGGCCATCCGCGACTATTCGGCGAGCGTGGAGGCGGCTGGGCTTGGCCCCGTGCAGGCCAGGCGCCTCGAGAAGTTGCTCGACGAGTTCCGTCGCGCCGGCGCCGACCTGCCGCAGGAGCAGCGGGAACGTGTCGAGCAGATCCGGACCGAGATGGCGCGTCTCGCTACCGCCTTCGGCAACAACGTTCTCGATGCGACCAACGAGTACGAGCTGCTCATCGAAGACGAGTCCGACCTCGCCGGGATTCCCGATTCGGCGCGGAAGCAAGCCCGCGCTTCCGCCGAACAGAAGGGGCTACCCGGTTGGCGTTTCACCCTGCACGCACCCTCGTACCTATCGTTCATCCAGTACGCCGAGAACCGTGAGTTGCGGCGGCGCATCCACGAGGCCTACGTGAACCGGGCGACCGCCGGACAGCACGACAATCGCCCTCTCGTCCGCGAGATCCTGGCGTTGCGCCGTGAACTGGCCCAGATCCTCGGCTACCGGGACTTCGCCGATTACCGGCTGGAAGTCAACATGGTCAAAAGCGGTGAGGCGGCGGTCGAGTTCGAGCGGGAGTTGCGGGAGAAGACCGTCCCCTACTGGGAAGTGGAGATGCGGGAGTTGCGCGAGTTCGCCTCACGGGAGCTCGGTCTCGACGAGATCGAGCCGTGGGATCAGTACTTCGTCACCGAGCGCATGCGGTTGGCCCGCTACGAACTGGACGCCGAGGAGCTGCGCCCCTACTTCCCGCTCGAGGGCGTGCTCGAGGGCCTCTTCGAGATCACCCGCAGGCTGTTCGGCGTCCAGGTCGAGCGGGTCGAGAACGACGCGGTCTGGCATCCGGACGTGGACTTCTTCGAGGTGAGGGACGAAACGGGGCGCCACTTGGGCTCCTTCTATGCCGACTGGTTCCCTCGCGATACCAAGCGGGCGGGCGCCTGGATGAACGGTCTGATCCACGGGGAGCCGCAGGAGGATGGGAGCCTGGCCCCCCACCTTGCCCTCATGGTCGCCAACTTCACGTCGCCGCAGGACGGCAGGCCCGCTCTGCTCACGCACCGCGAGGTGCAGACTATCTTCCACGAGTTCGGCCACCTGCTCCACCACCTCCTGTCCAAAGTGGAGGTTCCCGCCCTGGCCGGGACCCAGGTACCGCGCGACTGGGTCGAACTGCCCAGCCACATCATGGAGAACTGGACCTGGCAGCGCGAAGCGTTGGACCTCTTCGCCCGCCACTTCGAAACCGGTGAGAGGATCCCCGAGGAGCTCTTCAGGCGCCTCCAGGCGGCCCGCAACTTCATGGAGGCGAACGCCCAGATGCGGCAGCTCTCGTTCGGCACCGTCGACCTCTCACTGCACATCGACTTCGATCCTCGCTCGGCGGACGATCCGCTCGAGTTCAGCAACCGGATAAGGGAGAGATTCGTGCTGCGGCCCGAGTTCGCTCACGACGGCTTCCTCTGCGCTTTCTCGCACATCTTCGCCGGCGGTTACGCGGCCGGGTACTACTCCTACAAGTGGAGCGAGATGCTCGAGGCCGACGCCTTCACGCGCTTCGAGCAGAACGGCATCTTCGACCGTGCGACCGGACAAGCCTATTTGGAGTCGATCCTCTCCCGCGGCGACAGTCGCGATCAGTTCGAGCAGTTCCGGGAGTTCATGGGTAGAGATCCCGACCCCGAGGCGCTGCTGCGCCGCAACCTCGGGAGCAACTACCGACCCAGCGTGGCGAGCGGCTGACCCGACCCGAACAGCGGCGGTGGGGATGGCCGGCAGCCTCTGGTCAACCCGCCCCGATGAACCGCCGAGGAGGACCGTCCAGCGCGAGAGCTGGCCGTTCGAGATCGTCCACTCCGCTATCAGGCACCGGCAGAGGGGCGCGCGGCAGTACCCCTTCGGCCGCCAGCAGCGCTCCCAATGCGGGCGCCTCCCGGTAGGCGTCGACTCCGGCCTCGATCCCCTGCCCCTCGAGCAACCGGTCGTAAACGGCGGTAACGCGCCTCGACAGGGTCGAGTTGAGGAAGCGCGAGCTTCGCTCTCTCGCTTCAGTGAGGTCCCGTAGCGCGCGGGGCGGCAGGTTGGAGACGACGAACTGCCGCTGCTCCGGTGTCAGCGATCCCAGGGTCCGGGCGAGAAGGGTAAGGGCCGTTGCGTAACGGGCGAGCGGGTGCGGGGCACGGAGACCGGCGATGAGGGCCGCCATGTCGGCGTCTGACTCGGAAGCGAAACCGGCTGCGTGAGCCATCTCGTGGCCTCCTACCGCAACGCTTGAAACGACCGAGAGCCCGGCATCCACCTGCGGCTCGAGCGTGAAGGGGAAGAGCATCCCGGCATAGCCCGAGCTGAGGAGCGTACCGGGAGGAAGCAGCTTCAGCCGTGGTGGAACGGTAACCGGCCAGCCGAACTCGCGACCCAGCTGCTCGAGCTCGTCGGCGATAGCGGCGACAGCCTCGCCCGACCGCGTTCCGCGATCACCCGTCGCACCGGCCTCGGACCCTGCTGCCTCGAGCTCGTCGATCGCGGCCGCTCCCGCTCTCACCCAGCGGAGGAGTTCACCGCCGAAGGCGTCGATCTCTGCCTGCGTCGCCGGCCGCTCGGGCACGTCCAGCAACCGCAGCAGCTCGGGACGCCGGTAGTTGGCGCCCCAGGTGATCAGATAGAGGGAGCTAAGCGACAACGTGAGCAGAAGCAGCCGCAAGACGCGTGGCCACAGCTCCAGGCGCCGCCGCGGTGACAGCGTTCGCCAAACGAAGATGCCGCAGACGATGGGCAGTACAGCCAGGCCCAGCGGCAGGTAGGTCCACGAGGTCAACGCGGCGAACAGTACCGTGAGGGCCGGGTAGAGGGTGCCACCATAGATCGCTGCGAAAGTGGCCGGTGGCAGCAGGAGCAGGGTCAGCGCCAGCGCGCCGAGGCTCACCGCTACAGCCAGCAACAGAAGGGCTCCTCGTGAGAGGCCGTTGGACCGCCACTCATGGTCGAGTCCCCACCTCCCACCGGTCGTCATCCGGCGGCCTCCGGGCCCGGGCTGGACGCACTCTTGGAGCGGCGGCGCCTCCGGGCCCGCACCTTGCTACCGGAGGACAGACGGCCGCTATCCGTCCCGCGATCCCAGCCTTCCAGCCGTTCGAATCGGCGCCTGTCGATCGTCCACCAGCCGCCCTCGGCCTGCTCGAGCAGGGCCGAACCGAAGTGTGGCCGGTACTGGTACTGGACGGCGTCAGGCGCGAGAGCATAGAAGGCCAGCCGGACGGCCGCATCGACAAGGGCTCCTCGCGCCCACGGCAGGAGCGCCGAGTCCTCCGACTCCCGCAGGGTCAGATGACCTATCCGGTCCCGAACGATGAGCTTCATCTCGACGGGCGCGTCACTGAAGTAGGTAAGGCCCTCGCCCCCGATCTCGGCGGCCAACCGCACCGCCCCCTGGCCCAGCGAGAACGGTGGCAGCGGGGGAGGGAGCCTGCTGTCGTACGCCAGCGAGAGCAGGTCGATCAACTGGCGATGGCGCTCCTCCAGCCGCAGGCGTTCCCGCTCGGTGAGCCGCAACGGGTCCTCGAGCCGGGCCTCCACACCGAGGCGTTCGAGTTCGAGACTCTCCAGGTCGTCACCCTCCTCGGGAGCCGCTTCGTGGCTATCGGCCTGGTCTCCTGGCGACGCCGCTTCCACCCCCGGCTCGAGCCGCCTGCGGCCAGCCAGGTAGCCCTCGAACCCGCCTCTGTACTCGACGAGCTCCCCCTCCTCGATCGACCAGACCCGCTGCGCGAGGCGTGCCAGGGCCCGGTCGTGGGTGGCGAAGACGATCGCGGCCTCGCTCGCGGCGAGCGTGCTGTGAAGGGTCTCGATGGCGTACAGGTCGAGGTCGTTCGAGGGTTCGTCCAGCAGCATCAGGTTGGCTTCGGCAGCCAGCAGCCTGGCTAGTCCGGCACGCGCTCGTTCGCCGCCCGAGAGTTCGCCCGGTAGCCGCCCCCAGGTCTCCCGGGGAAGGCCGCTCAGCGAGAGGAGCATCCTGGCGCGATCGCCGCTGACCAGTTCGGTCAGCTGCTCCAGTACCATCCGGTCGTCGTTCATACCGCGATCGGACTGTCCGCTGTACAGCAGCTTGATGTCCCGGTGCCACCGGAACTCGGCACGAGGATCGTCGGACTGCTCCTCCCCGGCGATGAGCCGCAGGAGCGTGCTCTTGCCGCTGCCGTTCGGCCCCAGGAGGGCGATCTTGTCGCCCGCGTCGATGGTGAGGTGGGCGCCCTCGAACAGCTCCCGGTCGCCGGCGACACTCGTGAGCCGGCGCGCTTCGAGCAGTCTTCCTTCCGCTTCGCGCGTGGTCGGCGCCGGTAGCCCTGACAGCGAGGTGCTGTGACGCTCCCTTGCCACCGCACCGAGCGTTTCCCTGTCCCTCTCTGCCCGCCGCCTTCTGCGCTGGGCTTGCGCACTGCCCCACGAGCGAAGCTCGCGTGCGATCCCCTCGAGCCTGGCCGCCTCCTTGCGTCGCTCCCGTTCACGTCGCTCGGTCGCGCGGTCCATGACCCCCTGCTGCTCGCGCAGGCGGCTGTAACCACCCCGGCTGATCTCCAGTCGCTCGTCCCGCAACTCGGCAGCGTGGGTGCAGACGAGGTCGAGCAGTTCCCGGTCGTGAGATACCAGCACGACAGCGCCGCTCCAGCGTCGCAACCTCTTCCCCAGCCACTCGAGGGCGGGCAGGTCGAGGTGGTTGGTGGGCTCATCCAGAAATAGCAGGGGAGGTTCCGCAGCGAGCACCCTGGCCAGGGCCAGACGAGCTCGCTCGCCACCCGACAGTCGACCGACGTTCAGCTCCAGCTGCCGGTCGCCGATGCCGAGCGCCGCCAGATGTTCGCGCAAGACCGCCTCGGCCGCGTAACCGCCCGCACGCTCGAACGCCTCTCGGAGTTCGCCGTACTCTTCCAGGCTGCCCTCACCCCGGCTCAAGCCTCCCTCCAGCTCCCGCAACTCGAGTTCCAGCCGGGTGATCCGGGAGATCCCCTCGAGTGCCGCTTCCCAGACGTTCCGATCCTCTCCCAGTCGGGGCCACTGCGGCAGGAAGCCGACCGCGATCCCGGGCGCGCGGCGCACCCGCCCGCCATCGCCCTGCCGAACACCGGCCAGAACCTCCAGCAGTGTGCTCTTGCCGCTGCCGTTGCCGCCTATCAACCCGATCCTCATCCCCTCCCTGACGGTCAGATCGGCGCCGGCCAGCAGCATGCGGCCCTGGTGTTCGATGGTGAGATCGCGGACTGTGAGAAGCTCCATGTCGCCGCCGGCATGCTACGGCCCGGTCCACGCGGGTGCAAGCGACTGCTTCGCACGCTTCGACCTATCCCAGCGGCCGCTTCGCAAGTCGAGGGGCGGGAGACCGGTCCCGTCCCCGGTAGACTTGACCGATGAAGCGCTTCACGGCGGTAGGACGGAACACGGGCTTCCGCTGCGACAATTGCGGGCGCGAGGTACCGCCCCTGAAAGTCGGTGGCTGCCGCAACCATTGCCCCTTCTGCCTCTACTCCAGGCATGTCGATATCGATCCGGGGGACCGGGCCAACGAGTGTGGAGGACTCATGGAACCTCTCGGAGTGGTGACCGACGCAAGGAAGGGCTACGTGATCGTGCACCGCTGTGAGAGCTGCGGCGAGGTGAAGCGGAACCGCGCGACGCTCGACGATCCCGAGTGCCCCGACGACTTCGACGTGATCCTGGAGATGTCCCGGCGGCCCGTTCAGGGTTGACGGGCTCGAAACCCGACGGTGGTGACGTTGTGATGAACGAAGAGAAGCCACGAAGCAGCGGCGACACGCTGTTCACGAACTGCACCGTTCTGACCGGTGACGGCTCGACCGCCTCAGCGGTGGCGCTGCGTGGCGACAAGGTCCTGATGGTGGGAAGCGACCGGCAGGTGAGGGAGCACCTGGCACCGGGCGCTCGCGTCGTGGATGCAGCCGGCGGTTTCCTCATGCCGGCCTTCCACGACAGTCATCTCCACCTGACCCAGCACGGTTTCGAACTCGGTCAGGTCGATCTGCACTCTGCCCAGACACTCGGGGAGGGTATCGCACGGGTCGCACAGAGGGCGGCCAGACAGCCCGTGGGGAGCTGGGTCCTCGGCGCCGGATTCGCCCTCCAACGCTGGGGGGTGACCTCACTCGACCGCCACATGCTCGACGAGGTGGCGCCGCACCATCCGGTGCTGCTGCGCTCCCAGGATCACCACAGCGCCTGGGCGAACAGCGCCGCCCTCGAACGTGCCGGCGTGAGCGCCGCCACTCCCGACACGGCCGATGGGACGCTCGTTCGAGACGAGACCGGGGAGCCGACCGGCCTGCTGCTGGAGCGCGCTCTGCATCTGGTGTGGGACGTCATCCCCGAGCCCGACTCCGCCGCCATCCGAGGGGCCATCAGACGGGCCGCGGCTGACCTGGCAGGGCGGGGAATAGCTACGGTTCACCACATGGCGTACGAGCCTGCTGCCTACTGGCGCGAAGTGGCGCTGGCGGCCTCGGACGAACGGTTCGAGTTGCGAGTCTGGGCCTGTGTGAACCAGGAGGAGATCGAGCACGCCAGGGAGATAGGCCTGGCCACAGGACAGGGCGGTCCCGGGTTCATCATCGGTGGAGCCAAGTTCTTCGCCGACGGCGCCCTGGGGAGTCGAACGGCCTGGATGCTCGAGCCGTACGCGGGAACGGAGGAGGTCGGAGTTGCGGTGCATGGACCCGACGTCCTGGCCGAGCGTTACCCGTTGGCCATCGAGAACGGTCTGACGCCGGTCACCCACGCCATAGGAGACGCGGCGGCACGAGCGGTCATCGATGCGCTGGAGGCGACGGCTCCACAGTGGCGCGAACGGGGCTTGCGTCCACGCTTGGAGCACGCTCAGCATTTGGCGGCAGAGGAAGTAGGTCGTATCGCGCGTCTCGGAGTAGTCGCCTCGGTCCAACCGATCCACCTCACCTTCGACGTTCCCTCGATCAGCACGCTGCTCCCCGACAGGAAGGAGCGCGCCTACCGCATCCGCGAGCTGCTCGAAGCCGGCGTCCCGCTGGCGTTCGGCTCCGACACTCCCGTTGCCCCGCCCGATGTTTTCGCGGGCACCCGCGCGGCCTGCTACCGGAGGGGCGTCGACGGCGATTTGCTCTGCCCCGAGCAGGCGATAGGCGTGGACCAGGCGCTGGCTGCCTACACTAGCGGCGCCGCTTACGCCATCGGGCGTGAAGGTAGCAGCGGCAGGCTCGCGCCCGGTTTCGACGCCGACATCGTGCTTCTCTCGCACGACCCGCGAGCTTCGCTCGACGACCTGCGGGTACGAGCGACGCTCAAGGGCGGGACGCCGACCCACGATCCTGAAGGGCTTTTCGAGAGCGGCTATACTCGGGCATGACCGTAGCTCCCGCCCTCGATCTGGACGCTCTGCTGCTGCGCTCGCGGGCGGCCGCGAGGCGCCTGCACCGTGCCGACCGCAGCGCCGGTCTCCAGGCGATCGCAGACGCCCTCGAGGAAGCGCGCCACGTCATCATCGACGCCAACCGGCGCGACGTCGAGGCAGAGAAGGGCCGCGGTACGCCCACCTCCAAGGTCGACCGGCTCACCCTCGACGAGGGGCGCCTGGCAGGCATCGCTGCGGCGGTCAGGCAGATCGCCGATCTGCCGGATCCGCTCGACCGGGTGCTGGACGGCTGGCGGCTCGCCAACGGCCTCGAAGTGCGCAAGGTCACCGTGCCTTTCGGCGTAATCGGCATGATCTACGAGTCGCGTCCGAACGTCACCGTCGATGCCGCCGCCCTCGCACTGAAGGCGGGAAGCGCCGCTGTGCTGAGGGGGTCATCCAACGCACTCGCCTCGAACCGCGCGATCACCCAGGTGATGAGGCGCGCGCTGGGCAGCGCGGGCCTCCCGGAAGACGCGGTGCAGCTGGTCGATTCGCCCGAACGCCACTACGTTACCGAACTGCTCGCGGCACGGGGCAAGATCGATCTGGTCATCCCTCGGGGCGGAGCATCGCTCATCTCCCACGTCGTCGAGAATGCCAGGGTTCCCACTATCGAGACGGGCGTCGGTAACTGCCACGTGTACGTCGATGCCGCTGCCGACCTCGAGAAGGCCCGGCGGATCGTCTTCAACGCCAAGGTCCAGCGGCCCGGAGTGTGCAACGCGGCCGAGACTCTGCTGGCGCACTCGGCGGTGGCGGCAGATTTCCTCCCGGCGATCCTGGGAGACCTCCGGGATGCGGGCGTTGCACTGGTGGGTTGCGAGCGCGCCCGGAGCCACGGTGTGAGCGTGGGAGCGGCGAGCGAGGCCGACTGGCGCGAAGAGTACCTCGACCTGAAGTTGGCGGTGCGAGTGGTCGATGGTCTCGACGAAGCGATCGAGCACATCGTGAGGTACGGTTCGCAGCACAGCGAGGCGATCGTGACCGAGGAGCGAAGTGCCGCGCGCCGTTTCCAGGATGAGGTGGATGCCGCCGCGGTACTGGTCAACGCCTCTACCCGGTTCACCGACGGCTTCGAATTCGGTTTCGGGGCCGAGATCGGCATCTCCACGCAGAAACTGCACGCTCGCGGGCCCATGGGCCTCGCGGCGCTGGTTACCTACAAGTACCTGGTAGACGGAGAAGGGCAGATCAGGGGCTGAGGATCGGCTGAAGTCGCCACCCTACTCGGAGCAGCAGAAATGCCGTCTGGCACGCTGCTCGTGGTTTGCGGCCGGGCAGCTTCGGGTGGTATAATCGGTTGTTTGGGAAGGGCTCGTCCCGGCCGCGCGGGCCGGCTCGCGCGGCCGCCCCCTGGAGAAATGTGAAACGGAGAATCAATTGACCCTTGCGAATGCCTATACCGCTGACAGCATCAAGGTCCTGAAAGGCCTCGAAGGGGTTCGGAAGCGCCCGGCGATGTACGTGCAGGGCGGCACCGGGATCGACGGCTACCACCAACTCCTCACCGAGATCATCGACAACGCCATCGACGAGGCGCTGGCCGGTTATGCCGACACCGTCGAGGTCGTACTGAACGCCGACGGGTCGGCCTCGGTCACCGACAACGGTCGCGGCCTGCCGGTCGGGATGATGAAGAAGGAGGGCCGCCCCGCCATCGAAGTGATCTTCACCGAACTGCATGCCGGCGGCAAGTTCGACTCGAGCGCCTACAAGGTGTCGGGGGGTCTCCACGGGGTCGGCTCCTCGGTCGTCAACGCGCTCTCCACGTTCCTCGAGGCCGAGGTAAAGAACGATGGCAAGCTCTACCGCATCCGCTTCGAGAACGGCGAGGTCGTATTCCCGGTGCAGGCGGTAGGAGACGCCCCCAAGGCCCAGTCGGGCTCCAAGGTGACCTTCCAGCCCGACCGCAAGATCTTCAAAGATGTCGACGGGTTCGACTACCTCCGGATCAAGCGGCGCCTGAAGGAGCTGGCCTTCCTCACCGGTGGCGTTCGGATCATCCTCGAGGACAGGCGCAACGAGCTCGAGGTACGCCGCGAAGAGTTCCAGGAGAAGGGCGGAGTGGCAGCGTTCGCGGCCAGCCTGGCCAAGGACGAGAAGACCATCTACGAAAAGCCGATCATGATCAAGGACATCTCCAAGGTCGACGACGAGGATATCGAGGTCGAGGTCGGCCTGATCCACACCAGTTCGTACGGTCAGACGGTGCTCACCTACGCGAACATGATCACCAACCGCGATGGCGGCACCCACCTCACCGGGTTCAAGACCGCCTACACTCGGGTGCTCAACAATTACGCCAAGGCGAAGAACCTGATCAAGAAGGGGGATCCGGCGCCAACGGGCGAGGATTTCCTCGAGGGGATCTCATGCGTGGTGTCGGTCAAGCTGGGTGACCCGCAGTTCGAGTCGCAGGCCAAGGTGAAGCTCCTCAACCCCGAGGCTCAGAGCGCGGTGCAGTCGGTCGTGTACGAGAAGTTCGCCGAAGTACTCGAGGAGAACCCGAAGGTAGGGAAGGCGATCATCGAGAAGGCCGCGCACGCAGCCAAGGCGCGTGAGGCCGCTCGCAAGGCGCGTGACCTGGTGCGCCGCGCGAATCCGCTCGAGAACGACGAACTGCCGGGCAAACTGGCCGACTGCCAGTCGACCGATCCGAGCGTGAGCGAGATCTACATAGTCGAGGGTGACTCGGCCGGAGGTTCGGCTAAGCAAGGCAGGGAGAGGCGCTTCCAGGCAATACTGCCGCTACGCGGCAAGATCCTCAACGTCGAGAAGGCGAACATCGGCAAGATCCTCAAGAACGCCGAGATCAGGGCGATGATCGCGGCCATAGGAGCGGGTCTCGAGGGCACCGGGGACGATCAGCACTTCAATCTCGAGGACGTCCGCTACCACCGGATAATCATCATGACCGACGCCGACCACGATGGCTCGCACATCAGGACTCTGCTCCTCACCTTCTTCTACCGCTACATGCGGCCGCTCATCGACGCCGGCTACGTGTTCATCGCTCAGCCGCCGCTCTACGGGGTCACCTTCGGGCGCTCGAAGGAGATCGAGTACGTCTTCAGCGATCAGGATCTCCAGCGGCTCCTCAAGGCGAACTCCGGCCGCAAGTACGAGATCCAGCGCTTCAAGGGTCTCGGCGAGATGAACCCCGAGCAGCTGTGGGAGACCACCATGAACCCGGAGACCCGGGTGCTCAAACGGGTGAGCATCGAGGACGTGCTGGAGGCCAGCGAAGTGTTCGAGATGCTCATGGGCAGCGAAGTGCCGCCTCGTCGGGAGTTCATAGAGGACAACGCCCACCTGGCTCAGCTCGACGTCTGAGCGAAGGAGGAGGGCCTGCATGAGGAACGCGGCCGGACGCTCCGGCCGCGTTCTCGTCGTCGTAGCTGTTGCTGTCGTGACTGTTGTTGCGGTAGTCGGTCAGTGACCGGGGCCTGGGCCCGCGGCGGGTACGTTCAGGTCCTAGAAGTGGAAGTTGGCTCCGGCCCCCAGCTTGAAGATGGAGACGGCCAGGCCAGCGAAGAAGACATCGAAACCACCTTCACCGAAGACGCCTACCTGGTCAGTGAGCATGTACTCGGCGCCGCCGAGGCCACCCAGGCCGAACACGGCTCCGCCACCGTTCGAATCGAGGAGCACGCGCGGACCGCCGCCGCCGTAGGCGGTGACCGGTGTGGCGCTGGCCAGATCGAACTTGCCCAATCCGTTGGCACCGAACTGGATGCCGGTTCCGGTGAGGTAGAAGCCCAGGTCGGCGCGGACGTCGATCATCGGGGCGACCTCGAAGCCGACCTGCGCAGAGACGGGCGCGGCGACCAGGCCGCTGAGGAAGCCGGCTCCGAACTGGACGCCGGCGTACCCCTCCTGGGCGGATGCCAAGCTGGGAATGAGTGTAAGAACGATGACTGCGAGTAGTTTTCTCATTTTCCGTTCCTTCGGCCCCCGCAGGACGAGTTGTGGTGCGACGATGAGCGCTTCTTCCTCCTTTCGTTAGAAGACGCATGATGCTAAACCCTTGCTCTCGTCCACGACGTAAAATTCTTACTCATCGACGACATTGGGTGGGAGCTCTCCTGCGAGCACGGCGATCACGGCTCGGGCGCAGAGCCCAGCCATCTCCCGCCTGGTGCGCTCGGTGGCCGAGCCCAGGTGGGGCGCCAGCAGCACGTTGTCCAGTTCGGCCAAGCCCGGGGTCACCCGCGGTTCGTCCTCGAAAACGTCCAAGCCGGCGCCCCAGATCTGCCCTTCGCGCAAAGCCTCCAGAAGGGCGACCTCATCCACGAGCGGGCCCCGGGAGGTGTTCACCAGGATCGCGTGGCGGCGCATCAGAGCGAGAGCAGCGGCGTCTATGAGGTGTCTCGTCTCGGTCGTCAGCGGCGCGTGGAGGCTCACGATGTCGCTCTCCTCGAGTAGGGCAGGCAGCTCCGGCCGGAAGGAAGCGTCCAGTTGCCTCTCTGCCTCCGGCCGCCGGGATCTGTTGTGGTAGAGCACCTTCATCCCGAACGCTCCGGCGCGGCGGGCTACTGCGGCGCCGATGCGGCCCATCCCCACGATCCCCAGGGTCGCTCCGCTCACGTCCTGCCCCAGGAGCTGCAGGGGGTGCCAGCCCTGCCAGAGGCCGCTCGCGACCAGCCGGTGCCCCTCGAGAGCCCGGCGGGCGACCGCGAGGATCAGCATGAACGCCTGATCGGCCGTCGCCTCGGTCAGGACGTCGGGCGTGTTGGTCACCAGCACTCCCCGCCTGGAGCAGGCCCCGACGTCGACGTTGTCGTAACCCACCGCGTAGTTCGCCACGACCCGCAGACGCTCGCCGGCCTTATCGAGGAACTCCTCGTCCACCCTGTCGCTCACGAGAGTGATCACCGCATCGCATCCGGCGACCCCCTCGAGCAGCTCGTGTCTGCTCGGCGCTACCTCCGAATCGTGAACGCGGAGCCGACATCCGGCCCGCTCTAGCAGTTCCAGGCAGCTGGTGGGGAGTCGGCGGCTGATGAAGACGAGCGGGGACTGGGCCATGGTTCCCGAGTCTATCGTCCGACGAGCGATCCGACCGGCAGGCCGGCAATGGGATTCAGGGAGGATTCCGCCGGTTGGGCGGCCGGTTAATCTCGAGCCGGGAAACCTGTGGAGGGGGTCGAGAGTGGAGAGTGTGCTCGAGGAGTTCGAAGCCGAAGTCGAAGACCTGCGCACCAGATTACGTGCCGGCAGGTTCACGGGAAGCGACGGAACGGTGGCAGTTGAGCAGGCCGATGAGCTGGTTAGCGATTATCGCGCGATGCTCGAGGCCGAGAGCGAGCCGAGCCGCGGGCGCGAACTGCTCGACCGCTTCAGGGAGGAGGTCGCCCGCCTCTAGCCGGCGCGATGAAGAGGGACGGGCACCCGCAGGTGCCCGTCCCGAGAACAGCGCAGCTGTTCCGGTCCGATTCAGGGCAGGTCGAGTTCCATCCTGCGAGCGTGCACCTCCTGCATGCTCAGGTCCAGTTCACGCTGCGCCGCGATCTCCTCGGCGCTGTACGGTTCCACCGCCTCGACCCTGTCGGCGTTGGTCCAGCTCGAGAGCACGTAGTTCAGCACGGCCGCGATCTGGGCGTCGGAGAGCTGCCCTCCCCATGTCGGCATCACCCCGTTGTACTGAGCGCCGTCCACGGTGATGGGACCCTGAAGTCCGAAGAGCACGACCTGAGCGAGGTACTCCGGATCGGTGGCGTAGAGGTCGGCTGCGTGACCGGCCAGCGGCGGGAACGCCCCAGGGATACCCTGACCGTTGGCTTGGTGGCAACCCGAGCAGGAGCCGTAGATCTGCGCTCCGTCGGGCAGACCGGCTTGGCCAGCCTCCTGGCCCTCCGGCGCGTCGGCCACCGGCGCCTGACCGGCCGCCTCGGCTTGGCTGAAGAGGCCGGTCACCCCTCTGTCGGCCACGAGTTCGATCGCGCGATCTATGTCGATCTGCACGGTGCCGTCCTCGAGCATCCGATAGCCGCTGAGCTCCTCGGAAGCGGCACCGACGGTGGCTTCGAACTGCCGTGTGTCGGCCGTGGTGAAGGCGCCCTGGGGTCTGGCGGATATGAGGAGCAGGAGACCGCCCAGCACCACGATCATCAGGATGGTGACGGCCGCGAACATCCCCTTTATCTGCCCCTCGGTGAAGATGTACTGGCGAGTCGGTTCAGGCATGGTCGGCTCCACCGTGGGCAGGCCGGTGCACCCCGGGTGCGACAACCGCGTCGTGCGGATCGGGCGCGAGCCTCGGATCGTGGAGGGGGAGTACCGGCCTCGAACCGAGCGAGCGGAAGTAGGCGGCCAGCCAGATGCCACCTAGTCCGATCGTGAGCAGGATGTCCATGAGCAGCAGTTGCGGGCCGGTCCGTTCGAACGAGGGTACGAGGATCCAGTAGGTGTCCACCATCCGGATGAAGATCACGAACAGTGAAACGACCGTCAGGGCCACGCGCTTCCGCTTCACCCAGCGCGAGAAGAGGATGGCGAACGGAGCGAAGAAGCCGAAAACCAGCAGGAAGGAGCTGAGCGCCACCCATCCGGTGTTGAGCCTCGTCACGTACCAGCTGCTCGTCTCGACAGTGTTGTTCGACCAGATGATGATGAGCTGCGAGAAGCTCACGTAGGCCCAGAACATGATGAAGGCCATGATGAAGTTCCCCAGATCCTGCAGTCGCTTCGCCGTGAGCAGTTCGTTGACCGCCGGGAACAGCCCCGCCAGGAACACCATCACGATGACGATGAAGGCAACGGCCGAGATCGCCTGTCCGATCATCAGGATCACCGAGTAGATGCCGCTGAACCAGGTAGGGGTGAGTGACATTCCCCAGTCGATGCCGGCGAAGGTCATGGTTAGGACGTAGATCACGATCCAGGCGGCGCTCACGGCCTTGAGCCGGAAGCCGATGGAGCCCGCTTCGGCCGGTTCGCGGTCCTGACGATTCGAGAGCCTGAGGAAGAAGAGCGCGGATCCGATCCAGATGGCGAAGTAGACGACCGCCCGGACTATGAAGAACGGCACGTTGAGGTAGCTGACCTTGGCCGCAACGGTCGGATGCGTCTGAAGGTAGTCGGCCTGCGTCCAGGGGTAGAGGGAGTCTAGGCCGAAGAGCAGCGGGATGAAGAGGATGGCGAGGATCGGGATGACGGCTACGCCCGCTTCGAGCGGCCGGCGAATGAGCGCCCCCCAGGAACCGCCGGCAAGATGCTGGACGAAGAGCATCACCAGGCAGCCGAGGGACATGCCCAGCCAGAAGATGTAGGAGAGGAGGTACGACTCGAAGAAGCGGTTGGCTCCCAACAGGGCGAGCAGGAGGGCTGCCGCGACCGCCACGACGCCCACGATCAGCGAGAGGGTCTGAAGGCGTCCGAAGTCGGTGCTCGACGAACTGCGATCGGCCATCAGTTCACCTCCTCGTCAGCCGAGCTCAGTTCGACGCCCTCGGGAACATCCTCGGCGGTCGCGTAGCGGCTCAGCTGCAGGGCCCGGATGTAGCCGGCGATGGCCCACCTGTCCTCGGGCGGGATGCGACTGGCGTAAGGGAACATGCGTCCGAATCCGTTGGTCATCGCGTTGAAGTAGTACCCGACAGGCTGGCTGCGCACGCCGGGATCGTGGAACGACCTGGGCTGGGGGAAGCCACGCTGCACCACGACGCCCCTGCCGTTACCGTTGTAGTTGTGGCAGGGTGAGCAGTAGATGTTGAAGCGTTCCTGGCCCCGGCGCAAGAGTTCGGGCGTGAGTTCGATTGGCAGTTCGGCGAGGAGGCCGTTCTCGCCCTGACCGGTGAAGAACGCGGGATCGATGGCTCCGCGCTCGCGAGAGATGGTATTGGCCGGTGGCACCTGGGCGGTTGTCCCCGTCTCGAAGTAGGGGTTGGCCTCGTAGTACTTGAAGTTGGGCTGCTCGACCATGTTCCGGCCGCAACCGGTCAGGAGCACGAGGAGCGCCAGCAAGAAGATGTGAGTGGAGCGTAATTCGGGGAAGCGCCTATCCATATCAGCGCTCCACTTCCGAGAGTCGAGTGGGGGAGAGTCGTTCGAGGAAGCGACGAGTCTCGATGAGGTCGAAGTTCGGATCGCTCGCCTCGATGCACAGGAAGAATTTGTCACGGGTGGCATTCTCGAAGTTGGGAGTGTTGAAGATCGGGTGGTAGGGCCGTGGCAAACCGTTGCGGGCCAGCATCACCAGACCCACCGTGAAGGCCGAGACGAGCACCGTGCACTCGAAGGTGATTACGATGAAGTTCGGCCACGAGTTGAACGGGCGTCCGCCGATGTTCAGCGGGTAGTGGACGACGTTGGCGAACCACTGCATGTAGAAGCCCAGGAAACCGCCGATCGTCCCTGCCAGGAGCATTATCCAACCGATCCTGGTCGACTTCATCCCCAGCCGCTCGTCGAGTCCCTCGACGGCGAACGGAGTGTAGGCGTCGGTTCGGGTATAGCCCGCGGCCCGAGTGGCGTCGGCCGCGGCGAGGATCTCCTCGGCGCTGTCGAATTCGGCGACCAGACCGTAGAGGTCGCGAGTTTGGGCGCCGGTAGTAGTGGTCACGTCGCTCATCCTTCCACCTCCAGCCCCCGCTCACGAGCCCGGATCGTCTCGAAGTAGTCGCTGCCGTGGTGCTCGTCGTGGTGGACGAGCTCCTTCATCTCGGTCGTGGCGATCGACGGGAGCAGTCTGATGAACAGGAAGAAGAGGGTAGCGAAGAGGCCGAGCGAACCTATGTAGAGGCTCCAGTCGAACACCGTTGCATCGTAGTCACCCCACGAAGACAGCAGGAACTCCTTCGTGAGGGTCACCGAGATGATGACGAAACGCTCGAGCCACATCCCCACCGAAACGATCAGCGAGATGATGAAGAGTGCCAGCGGGCTCTGCCTCACCCGGAGCGACCAGAGTGGTTGGATGGCGATGAAGTTGCAGAAGATCAGCGCCCAGAAGTAGATCCCGTGGTCCTCGCCGAAGACCCGGTTGAGCGCCATGAAGCGCTCGAACTCGACACCCGAGTACCAGGCGATGAAGAGCTCGATCATGTAGCCGTAAACGACGATCAGGCCGGTCGCCAGCATCAGCTTGGCCGAGTTGTCGAGGTGCCGCATGGTGATCAGCTTCTCGAGCCCGAACGCCTTCCGCAGCGGGATGGCCAGGATCAGCACCATGGCGAAGCCGGCGAAGACCGCTCCGGCGACGAAGTAGGGAGGCATGATGGTGTTGTTCCACCCCGGCACCTGCGAGAAGGCGAAGTCCATGGCGATCGTCGAGTGGACCGAGAGCACCAGGGGGAAGGAGACGGCCGCCAGCAGCAGATAGGCGCGCATGTACCGCTGCCACGCCTTCGTCGAGTTGTTCCAGCCCAGCGACAGGAGCGCGTAGAAGAGCTTTAGCCCCTTGTTCTTGGCCCGGTCTCGCAGAGTGGCCAGGTCGGGGATCAGGCCTATGTACCAGAACAGGATCGACACGCTGGCGTAGGTCGAGATGGCGAAGAGGTCCCAGTCGAGCGGCGAACGGAACTGCGGCCACAGGCCCATGGTGTTCGGGTAGGGGAGGAGCCAGTAGAAGACCCACGGCCTGCCCAGGTGGAGGATCGGGTAGAGGCCTGCGCACACCACTGCGAAGATGGTCATCGCCTCGGCGAAGCGGTTGATCGAGGTGCGCCATGGCTGGCGGAAGAGCAGCAGCGCTGCCGAGATGAGGGTACCGGCGTGGCCGATGCCGATCCACCAGACGAAGTTGACGATCGGGAATCCCCAGGCGACGGGGATGTTGTTGCCGAAGATGCCGATGCCGGTCGTTATCAGGTAGACGACCGTGGCCAGGTACATGCCCAGCAGTGCAAGGGCGATCGCGAAGCCGATATACCACCAGGCCGGAGTCGCCCGCGGGTGGGTGAGTACCGGCGCATCGACGACGTCATCGACGTGGCCGTACGTCTGGTTGCGGCCTATCACCCTGTTGGTCTCGAGTACGGTTCGTTCTCTGTTCCGAACTGCCATCAGCCGGCTCCTACTTCCTCGGCGACCAGGCTCGGATGGGGATTCTTGACGCGCGCCAGGTAGGTGTTGCGGGGCTGGGTGTTCAGTTCCTCGAGCAGCTTGTAGTTGAGCGGTGAGCGCTTGAGCTCGTTGACGGTGCTGCCCTGGTTGTTGAGGTCACCGAAGACGATCGCCTCGGTGGGGCAGGCCGCCTGACAGGCGGTGACGACCTCGCCGTCGGCGATGCGGCGGTCCTCGGTCTCGGCGTCGATCCGCGCCTTGGCGATGCGCTGCACGCAGAAGGTGCACTTCTCCATCACGCCGCGACTGCGCACGGTTACGTCGGGGTTGTACTGGAGGGAGCGCTCGCTGGCATCGCCGGGCAGTTCGGCGTACTGCAGGAAGTTGAAGCGCCGCACCTTGTAGGGGCAGTTGTTCGAGCAGTAGCGGGTCCCGACACAGCGGTTGTAGACCATCACGTTGAGGCCCATCTCGTCGTGTACGGTGGCGCCCACCGGGCACACCGGTTCGCAAGGCGCCTTCTCGCAGTGCTGGCACAGCATCGGCTGGTGGAAGTACTCGGGGTCGTCTATGGGCCCGGCGTGATAGTTGTCGATGCGCAACCAGTGCATCTCGCGGCCCACCGCCACCTGGTCCTTGCCCACGATCGGGATGTTGTTCTCGGCCTGACAGGCGACCACGCAGGCGTTGCAGCCGGTGCAGACGTTCATGTCGATGACCATGCCCCAGGCGTAGGAGTCGTAGACGAAGTCGGGGTAGAGGTCCGACTCGGGGTGCTCGACCGGATGCACGAAGTGGGGATGTTCCGGTTGCTCGCGCAACTGGGCGAGCGTGCCGGCCCGGATGATGTGCCGCTCCTCGCCGGTGCCTTCGAGGTTGTGGTGCGGCTGGGTCGAGACCAGCGGGTAGCGCCCTGCCGCCCGGCTCACCTCGACAGGTGCCTGCCATGCGCCACTCGCCGGTCGCAGTTCGTTGGCGTCGAAGCCGATCTCGCTACCGATCTGGCCCGCGCGGCGGCGCCCGTAGCCCAAGTGCACGGTGACGGTCCCGGGTGCCTGACCGGGGAGAATCCAGACGGGCGCCTCGACCGAGCGGCCCTCGACGGTGAGGGTGACGAGGTCGCCGGTGGTCAGGCCCAGCTCCTCGGCGGTTGCGGGAGCGAACATGGCGGCGTTGTCCCAGGTGAGCTTGGTGAACGGCTTGGGCAGCTCCTGGAGCCATCCGTTGTTCGACCAGCGCCCGTCGCCGATGCTCGGATCGGGCCGGAAGGCGACGGTGAGACCGGTTCCCGCCTCAGGCAGGTCCACCTCGAACGACTGGAGCGACGCTTGGGCCTCGGCCGAGCCACTGTTCGGCAACGCCCCACGGTAGACCGCCTGACGCCAGAACTCGTCGAAGGAGCCCTCGACCCGGCTGCCCCAGTACTCGCGCACGATGTCGTAGCTGCGGGCATCGGGTTCGCCCAGGGCGGTGGCGAGCAGTTCGTGCTCCGAGCGGCCGCCGTAGAAGGTCGAGATAAGCGGCTGCATTATCGTCACGGTGCCGTCGAAGGCTCGGATGTCGCTCCAGGTCTCCAGGTAGTGGGCCTGGGGCACGTGCCAGGAGCAAAGCTCAGCAGTCTCGTCGTAGTAGAGCCCGAGGTGGGCCGAGAAGGGCACCCGCTCCAACGCGGCTGCGAAGTCCACCGACCCTGGAGCGGTGTAGACGGGGTTGCTGCCGATGATCAGGAGGGTGGAGACGTCGCCCCCCTCCATCGCTTCGGTCAGCTCGATCAGGGAACCGACTCCGGAGGTGGGCTCCGTATCGGCCGGCTCCAGGTAGCGGACCGTCGATCCGGTATTCCCGAGGGCGTCGTTGATCGCATGGACCAGAGCCTGCAGCTGGGCCGGCAGGAACTGGCCGGCAACGAGGAGGCTGCGGCCGTTCGCCTCGTTCAGGTCGTCGAGGAGCGCCTCTAACAACGGTTCGGGAACCCGCGCGGGTAGCTCCCGCCGCGGGGCGGGGACGCCGAGCCGTTGGGCGATGACGCAGAGCAGGTCGCCGATCTCACCGGGTGAGAGGGGAAGCCGGTGGTCGGCGAGCGACCCGGTCGGCGTCGGGGTGCTCTCGAATGCGTAGAAGCGCCCCGGGTCGTCGTTGGCCTCGTGCACTCGACGCCTGTTGGCGAAGGCCCGGGCGTATGCGAGTCGCCCCGGGAAGTCGTCCGCGAAGTTGGCTTCGAAGGAGACGACCACGTCTGTTGCGCTGAAGTCGAACACCGGCATGAGCGGCTGGCCGAAGGCGATCCGGGTTCCCTCGAACAGTTCGTCGCTGCGGGAGGCGTCGAACTGGTACCAGCGGGCCTCCGGGTACAGCTCGACCAGCCGCGAGATCTGCGCGCTCAGAGTGGGGGAGGTGACCGACTCGGTCAGGAGCCTCACTCCGGCGCCGTTGCCGCTCTGTGCGAGCGCATCCTCCAACGCGGCGACGAACTCTTCCCAACTGCTCTCGTCGCCTTCGTGCATCACGCTCTGCGAACGCTCGGGGTCGTACAGGGTGAGGACGCTCGCCTGAGCGGTGGGCCCGGTGGCCCCGAGGCTGGCGGGATGATCCGGGTTGCCCTCGACCTTGGTGGGCCGACCCTGATGGCTCTCGACCAGCAGGCCCTCCCCGTAGCCGCCGTGGGAGATCGCGGTGGCGTAGTAGAGCGGGCGGCCCGGGATTATCTCCTCGGGCTGCTGAACGTACGGCATGATCTTCTCGCTGGGGGTAACCGGTCGCGCGCACGCTGTCAGGCCGGCCAGCGCCAGGGACGCTCCCAGCAGCTTGAGGAAGTCGCGCCGATGCAGAGAACCCTCGATGGGCGCCGCTTGCCTGGGGAACTCCTTGTGCAGGAACGACCGGAACTCCTCGGTGTCGGCGAGCTCGTCGAGGCTCCGCCAGTAGGCCTTGCCTTTCTGGCTCTTCAGTCGTTCACGGATGGTGGTGATGTCGATGGGATCGCTCATCGGTGACAGGTCGAGCACTGAGGGAGTTTCTCGGTGTCTATGTGGTAGGCCTCGACCAGCGCCTGCCCTAGATCCAGCTGGTTGTCGGGACGTTCGTAAGCCATGTTGAGCACCTCGCTTCGCGGTCGCAGGAACCGTTCCGGCGACTTGTGGCACTCGAGGCACCAACCCATCGTCATCGGTTCGTTCTTCCACATCGCTGCCATCTCGTCGACCTGACCGTGACAGGTGCTGCACCCCACGCCCTTGTCGATATGGATGCTGTGATCGAAGAAGACGAAGTCGGGCAGATCGTGCACCCTGTTCCACTCGATCGGCAGGCCGCTGTCCCAGCTGGCCTGGACGGCGGCGAGGGCAGGCGCTCCCACCCTGATCTGTGAGTGGCAGGTCATGCACGTCTCGGTGCTGGGGATGGACGCGAAGTTACTGGTTTCGACGGTCGAGTGGCAGTAACGGCAGTCGAGTCCCAGGCTGCTGGTGTGCAGCGCATGGGAGAAATCCACCGGTTGCGGCACCGGAACGCCGACTCTGTTGTTGGTGGTACGAGCGAACACCGTCATGAACGTGATCAGCAGGACGGCGAAGACTCCGCCGGCTATCGTAGTCCAGCGGATGAAGGAGTTCGCGTTGGGTGGGAAGAGCTGCGGCATCTATCCGGACCGCTGATCGCGGCTCGTTCCGCTTCGCGATTCCCGGCGGTCCCGAGTCGAACCGCCGCCACGGCGTGAAGATTCAGATAGAGCGAACAGAATGACCTCCTCGATGCCTGGGTAGAGGGACCGCCTTTTTGCGCACAGCGACAGTATCCGCTGCCGTCAGAACTCAACTAATGTATCACAGCGTAAAAAAGCCGCAAGCGGGGCAATTGTCCCGTTTCGCTCCCCCTGGGACCACTCTTGACCCCACAGTCAGGCGCCATCTCCGGCTGCCCCGGAACGGTGATGCGACCCGGGCATGAGCACCCGAGGAGCTAGTCGCCGCGGCAGTGGATCACCAACTGCGGCCGGCTCGAGCGGCGCAAGACGCCTTCGGCGACCGAACCCAGCATTATCCGGCTGAAACCGCGTCTGCCGTGGGTGCCGAGGACCGTCAGGTCGTGCTGTTCCTCGGCCTCCAGTATCGCGTCCACAGGATGGGCGAGGGGCTTCTCGACGAGTACCGTCTCGCTGACGACACCGTAGGCCTCGGCCTGACGGCGCGCCGCGTCCAGTACCTCCTGACCACCCCTGCGCAGTTCCTCGTACAGTTCGCCGTACTCGGCAACGGCATGGCGAGCGTAGTAGAGCGGGTCCTCGACTACGTAAAGGAAGGTGACTCGCGCTTCCGTTCGCCGGGCAAGCTCGAGGCCGTGCTCCACCGCCTGTCGGCTGCACTCGCTCCCATCGATCGGCATGAGGATTCGCTTGTACATCTGGCGGACCTCCACCTCCGAGGCTACAACCTGGGACAGTCTGCGGGCAGGCAGATCACGCCAACTTGCCGGCCCCGTCCGCGCCGCCCAGAGTGAAGTAGAAGGTCGCCCCCTCTCCGGGCTTGCCCTCGGCCGAGATCCGTCCGCCGTGGCGGTCGACGATACGGGCGACCGTCGCCAGGCCCACCCCAGTGCCCGGGTAGGTATCGATCGCATGCAGCCGTTGGAAGGGTTCGAACAGCTTGTCGGCGTAGTTCATGTCGAAGCCGATGCCGTTGTCGCTCACGTAGAAGACCCTTTCGCCATCCTGCTCCAGCGATCCGACCTCGATGCGGGCGGTCGCCTGGTCGGAGGTGAACTTCCAGGCGTTGCCGATGAGGTTGTCGAGCAGCAGGCGCACCATCGCGGAATCGCCCCGCGCCCTCAGGCCCTCCTGCACTCTTGCCTCGACGCGTCGGTCCGGTTCCACTTCGCGTAACCGCACCAGCGTGTCGCGCGCCTTGAGCGTCAGGTCGAGTGGCACACGGCGGAAGTCGGAGCGGTTGAGTCGTGAGAGGGCGAGCAGGGCGTCGATGATGGTCCCCAGGCGAGCCGCCCCGGCCTGGATCCGCTGCACGTAGCCGAGGGCCCTCTCGTCGAGCGCTCCTCCGTAGTCCTCGAACAGCGCCTGAGCGAACCCGTCTATGCCTCGCAACGGGCCCCTCAGATCGTGGCTTGCGCTGTACGTGAACGCCTCCAACTCTCTGTTGAGGGCCAGGAGTTCCGCGGTACGCTCGGCCACACGCTTCTCCAGCTCGTCGTTGGAGCGCAGCGACTCCAGGTAGAGCCGAGCGTTGTCGACCGCCAGCGCGGCTCTTTCCGCCAGTTGCATGGCCAGGCTCAGGTCGTTCTCGTCGTAATGCCTCCCCGATTCGGCCTGGACCAGGCTCAGGACGCCCAGGGTCTGGCCGCGACTGGTGAGTGGCACAACCAGTGCCGAGCTGAAGCCGATCTCACGGAGCAGCCTCAGATGCTCCTCGTCCCTCGCTCCCGCTTCGAGCAGCTCATCCGGGATCTCCCGGTACAGTTCGGGCTTGCCGCTGCGCGCCACCTGGTAGGCCCCCGTTTCTCCGTCCGGGTCGGGTGGGTACCGCTGCTGGATCGTGTGGGCGAGGCGCACCTTCTCGCTCTCCTGGTGCTCGACGGCGAGTCGCTCGAGCTTGCCGGCATCATCGAGCAGGTCGACGGCGCACCAGTCGGCGAGGCGCGGCACCGCCAGGCGCGCGACCCGAACCAGCGTCTCCTGGTAGTCGAGCGAGGAGGAGAGTATCCGACTGGCTTCGGCCAGGAACTGGAGGCGCTCGCCTACATCCTCGGCACGTAGCCGCAGCTGCCGCTCACGCTCCTCCGCTTCCTTCTCACTGGTGATGTCGACCGCTACTCCGTGCGCCACCCGGCGCCCCGCTGCATCGCTCACGACCCGGCCACGCCCGGAGAGCCACACGATCCGGCCGTCGGGGTGGATCACCCGGTACTCCATCGAGGCGTTGGAGGAGCTGCTCTGCTCCCCGTTCGACTGCAAAGCGTCGCTTAGCGGCTTCCGGTCCTCGGGGTGGACACGCGCGAGGAAAGAGTCCGGGGTGGAGGGGCTTCCCGGGGGTAAGCCGAGAAGGCGATACATGGTCTCCGACCAGTGCATCTCTCCAGTTGCCAGGTCGCGGCTCCACACGCCGATGCCGGCCGCCTCGGTGGCCAGGTGGAGCTGAGCCTCCTTGCTCACGAAGGCCTGCGGGTCGCCGTCCGCCTCGTCGCGTGGAGAAGCGGAATCGTCGTTCAAGGTCAGCGTGCCCCCACGGGTACCGGAACGTTCAACTGCGACCAGTAGTTGCCTGCACGCCGCACGGCTTCGGCCAACTCCTTGGTTCCCGAAGGCCGCTGCAAACACGAGTTGGCTCCGGCAGCGTACGCGGCCGCCAACTCCCGCTCGCTGAACGACGACGCCAGGATGACGGCAGGTACGAGCCGGGTGGCGGGCTGTTCCCGGAGCGTGCGCAGCAGTTCGAGTGAAGCCGAAGCCTCAGGAAGGTTGACCAGGACCGCTTTCGGCTGCAACCGGACGTCGCGGCCGCGGTGATCCCCTCTGGCCAGGAGGTAGTCGAGCGCCTCGCTGGCAGTGCGAGCCAACACGTGGGTATCGTCGTGTCCCGACTGCATCAGGGCCCGTACCACCGATCCGCTGTCTTCCTGGTTACTCTCGACTATCAACAGGGAGGGGGCGATCGAGGGCAAGGCACTCCTTCCGGGTGTGTTCCCGCTTCGCTGAGGTTCGTGGACCTGGAGCCGCGGGCCGACCTCCGACAGCATACGTGCAACGGCGGGCGAAGGAGTAGGCGCAAGTGGACTATTCGAACTAGCGGGATTCGACTATCCGGGGCTACAGTCCACGGCGTCCGCAGATGAAACAACTGCTATATGGAGAAGGAGTTCGCCCGACAGAGGCAGATGAGCGGCGATGGCTCGCCCGCTATGAGTGAACTCGAGAAGGTGATCGAGGGCCTCGAGGAGGGCGTCATCGCCTTCAACGGCGAGGGCGAGCTCCTTCTCATCAACAATGCCGCACTGAGGCTCCTGAACATCGACAAGGAGACGAGGACTCGGCACGAACTCCACGAGCAACTGGGAGCCTGGCAGGTCTCGGACGACCGCGGCGAGCCCCTGAGCGACAAGGAGCGGCCCATCGAGCGCGTCATAAGGGGCGAGACGTTCGACAAACGGGCCTACCGCTACAGGAACCCGGAGAAGAACGAGGAGAGGCAACTGATATGCGCGTCCCGGGCCCTCGAGGAGGAGCCGCGGGTGCGACTGCTGCTGTTGCACGACGTCACCGCCATCCGCGAAGCGCGAGAGGAACGAGACGCGGCTCGAAGCGAGCAGGAGTTGGCGGAGCTGCAGTTCCAGACCATCTTCGACGCGAACCCGGCGCCCACCATGATCCTCGACCTGACGAGCAACACGATCCAGGCTTGCAACGGCGGCATGCCCGAGATAACCGGCTACCGGGTGGGTGAACTCCAGGGCAGGGACATCCTCGCGGCCGGGTTGTTCGAGGACCGGGAGCTGGTCGAGCACGTCCTGGCTTCACTCGCCAATCATCATTCGGTGCCCAAGACGGCGGCCACGGTCAGGCGCAAGGGGGGCGAGAGAGCCTATGTTCTCTTCGCGGCCAAGCCGATTTCGCTGAGGAGCGGCGAGGGCGCGGTGTTCACCTTCGTCGACGTGACCGAGCAGCGGGAGGCGGAGATCAGATTCACCAAGGCGTTCCGCCTCGCGCCGGTGCCGGCGGTGATGACCACCCTCGGCGAAGACCGGGTGGTCGACGTCAATAACACCTACCTCGAGGAGTTCGGCAGGGACAAGGAATCGATGATCGGCCGCACTCTCGACGAGCTCGGCTTCTTCGCCAGCGAGCGAGACCTCAACAAAGCGCAACAGACTCTACGCAAGCACGGTCGTTACCGGGCGCTGGAACTCCGACTCCGGCGAGGGGACGGAGCTCGGATCGCCCTTGGCTACGCCGAGACCCTCAATCTTGCCGGTACGACGGTGGCGCTCAAGATGTTCAGCGACATCACCGAGCGGAAGCAGACCGAGGAGCACCTGCTGCACGCCATCCAGGCGGTGATGAGCGATACCACCTGGTTCACTCGATCCTTCCTCGACCGCCTCGCCGAGATACGACGTGGGGGAGACACCAGAATCGAGGAGGTGACCGTGCACCTGACCCGCCGGGAACGGCAGGTGCTCGAGCGGTTGGCGGTCGGCATGGCCACGAGGGAGATCTGCAACGATCTCGACCTCTCCATCAACACTGTCAGGAACTACCTCACCAGCCTCTATCAGAAGCTGGGGGTGAACTCCCGGGCCGAGGCGATGATCTGGGCACGTGAGCGGGGAATGGGCAGCGTCTAGGCAAGGGGTGGGCAGGTAGATGTGCGAGGTGTCGGTGCGCGGCCGGCGTCCCGCCGCTGCCCCAGGTATTCGCGCCAAGCGTGGACCACTCACTGGCTCTGACTGCTTCTGCCGGAGTTCGTCGTACAGCATCGAGCTGCTATAACGACGACAACGACCTTCGTCCAGCCGTGGGCGGTGTGGCCCGATCGCGCGGTCCGTCGTGAAGACGGACGCTCTTGCCCATCTGGGCCCGCATGGCAAACGATGACGCTGTGGTTGAACCGGTCACGACGGAAGGAGCAGAGGTGACGAAGGAACAGGATCTGGCAGCGATCGCGCGGTCGATCGTCGACGCGAACCGATTCATGGCCCTCGCTACTGCCGACGCGAGCGGGACCCCCTGGGCGTCCCCCGTGTGGTACGCCCCGCTCTCGTACCGCGAGTACGTCTGGGTCTCTCGACCAGCCACGAGGCACTCCCGCAACCTCACCGAACGACCGCAGGTCGCGATCGCCATCTACGACTCGCACCGGCCGGGCAGCTGGTCTGCCGTCTACATGACCGCGGTCGCCGAACAGCTCGAACCCGGCGACGCCGCGCTTGAAGCGTTCAACCGACGATCAGAGGCGCAGGGCCTGCGCGCCTGGTCGCGCGCGGAGCTCGTTCCCCCGGGCGAGTTCCGGCTTTACCGCGCCACTGCTACGGAGCAGTTCGTCCTCGACGACCATGACGCTCGACTTCCGGTGCAGCTGGAGTAGCTTCGCTCGACCTTCACGAGACGACGCGATCTTGGCCAAGACCGGTAATCGGCCCGGTATCCCTGAGAGCGCCGAAAAGTGAAGAGGCCCGCTATCGAGCGGGCCCTGCTTTCGCCGCATACTACGGCTGACTTCTTGCTGACTTCTTGGTGGAGCCTGACGGATTCGAACCGACGACCCTTCGCTTGCAAAGCGAATGCTCTCCCAGCTGAGCTAAGGCCCCGAGCGTGGCGCGCTCCTCGAGAGCACCCGGTAGGATATGCCCCCGCTGGCGGGGTGTCAAGCGGAGATGCTGCGTCTCGGGGCGATTACACGGCTGCCTGGGAGGCCTCTCACTCCCTCGCTTCGTCACCCAAGCGGGCGAAGATCATCCGCCCCATGTTCGTCTGCAGACTGCTGGTGACGACGGCGTCTACCGTCCGGCCCACCAGTTCGGCCGCCTCCTCGATGACGACCATCGTGCCGTCCTCCAGGTAGGCCAGGCCCTGGCCGGGTTCCCGCCCCTCCCGCACGATCGAGAGCGAGAGGCGCTCGCCGGGCAGGAAGGTGGCTTTCACGGCGTTGGCCAGCTGGTTGACGTTGAGCACCCTGATCCCCTGCAGGGCCGCTACCCGGTCGAGGTTGTAATCGGTAGTGATGAGGTCGGCCCCACGTTCGAGGCAGAGCGCCACCAGCTTCTCGTCCACGGCCTCGATCTGCGCCGGTTCGTCGCTTATCACCTCGGTGGGAACCCGTTCCTGCTGCGCGAGCCGGTCGAGCATCTCGAGGCCCCGGCGCCCCTTCCGGCGGCGCAACGGGTCACCCGAATCGGCGATCCGCTGTAGTTCCAGCAGGACGAAACGGGGGATGATGATGGGACTGTCGAGGAAGTTGGCGTCGAGCACCTCGAGGATCCGGCCGTCGATTATCGCCGAGGTATCGATGATCTTCTCGGCGCTTCGCGTCCTGGGCTTCGACTGCACCTCCGGCGCCATCCTCAGGGTTCCGAAGAGGCGACGATTGGCTACGAAGAAGGAGCTCGAGGCGAACACCAGCACGACTGCGATGAGGAGCGACCAGTACCAGGTGAAGCCGGGTACCTGACCGAGGACGTTGTTGACCAGCACCGTAACGAGCAGGCCGACGATGGCGCCGGTACCCGCGGCGAGCACCGCCTCGGGGGGAATCTCGCTGAGGTTCGCCACCAGGCGTTGCCAGAATCGCGACCAGTAGGCTGCGACCGGGGCGCCGATCAGATAGCCGAGCAGGAGGCCAACGAGGGTGAGGTAGAGGATGTTGTTGGGTCCGGTGAGGATCTCGCGCCGCAACAGCAGGTCGGCGAGGCTCAGCCCGAGAGTTCCTCCCAGGAGCGTCACCACTGCTCTCGCCAGCAGGTAGGCGCCGGAGGTCTGCTTCATGCCCTGCTCCACGCCTTCTCCACCGCCTCTCGCACCGAGGCGACGCCCTGGGCACCGGCCTCTCGGCCTCTCGGTTCGATGAACCGGTCGTAGCCCGACCTCTCGGCCTCGCTGCGACGCCGTCCCTGCTGCGACACGGCCCGCACTTCGCCGGCGAGCCCGACCTCCCCGACGACGGCGGTCCTGTCGGACAGCTCCCGGTTCGTGACCGCCGAATAGACTGCGAGGGCGACCGCCAGGTCGGTCCCGGGGTCGGTGAGGCGAAGACCTCCCGCTACGTTGACGAAGATGTCGAGCCCGGTGAGGGGCAGTTCGAGGCGCCTCTCGAGCACCGCCAGCACCACGTCCACCCGCCGAGAATCGAGGCCCTGCACCACCCGCCGGGGCGATGAGTAAGGCGTCTTGGCCGCTAGCGCCTGCACTTCGAGCAGCAGCGGTCGCTGACCCTCGAGGGTGGCCGCCACTACCGAACCGGGAACCCCCAGCGGCCTCTCGGAGAGGAACGCCTCGGACGGGTTCGGTACCGCCAGCATGCCGCCGACGGTCATCTCGAAGACTCCCATCTCGCCGGCGGGGCCGAAGCGGTTCTTGATCGCCCGGAGTACCCGAAAGCCGGCGGCCGCTTCGAGCGAGAGGGTGGCGTCGACCATGTGCTCTACGACTTTGGGGCCAGCGATCGATCCCTGCTTGGTGACGTGCCCGATGAGCACCAGTGTCGAGCCTGTCTCCTTGGCTGCCGCGACCAGCAGTGCGGTGGCGTCTCGCACCTGACTCAGTGTTCCCGGGGTCGCCCCCTCCTCGCACACCAGCGTCTGGATCGAGTCGACCACGGTGAGCCTGGGCGGTTGCGACCGGAGGTAGTCGGCGAGCGAGCGGGCGTCGGTTTCGCGGGTGACCTGGAGGCCGGCCCCCAGGCCGAGCCGCTGGGCCCGCAGCTTGACCTGGGCCGGCGACTCCTCACCCGCGACGTAGAGCGTGTCCCTCATCTCGGCGGCCGCGAGGTGCGCGAGCTGCAGCAGGAGCGTCGACTTGCCTATGCCAGGTTCGCCGGCCAGGAGCAGTACCGATCCGGCCACCCAACCGCCGCCCAGCACCCTGTCGACTTCTGCGTCGCCGGACGGGTGTCGCTGGAGTGCGGCCTCCCCGACCTCATCCAGCAGCTCGACCAGAGCGGCCGGCCGGCCCACCGCGGCGACCCTGGCCCTCGGTTCGACGCGCGCTTCCATCGTCTCCCACGAGCCGCAGCCGGGGCAGCGACCCAAGGCGACCGGTGAAGAGGTGCCGCACTGGCTGCAGAGGTAGCGGGCGCTACTCCTGGGCACGATTCCTGACGGGGGCTTCCGGTAACTGCATCCGGAACATCATAACTTTCCCTCGAACGGCCGGCGAAGCCGCGCCCGGTGAAAAGCCGGGCAGGAGGGGAGAGGCATCGCCCGCCTGTGCCACCGTGGGGAGTCGGGCCAGGTTCGGGCCGTTGCTCCACTCACGGTGACGGGTCACGAAGTACGGCCCCGCTCGATGGAGCGAGGCCGCGAATGATTGCTATCCGTTACGGGGCTAGGCGATCGGGACCGGCCGCGCGAAGACCACCTTGTCGTCCTCCACCGTGACGATCAGCGACTCGTCCGAACCGTGGTTCAGCAGCTCAAGAGAGAGGGGGTCCTCGACGTGTTCACGGATGACCGCGCGAAGCGGCCGGGCGCTCTCGCCCTTCGGCATCTTGTCCACCAGGAAGGCTGCTACCTCATCGGCGAAGGTAACGTCGATATCGCGGCTGCTCAGGTCGCGACGCATCTCCTCGAGCATCCCCTTGGTGATCTGCAGGATGCCCTGCCGGTCGAACGTCTCGAAGGCGATGACCTCGTCGAGCCGGTCGAGGAACTCAGGGGAGAAGATGCCGCGCAACGGCGCCTGGACGTCCATCTGCTTCTCTGCCTGGAAGCCCACGCCCGGACCCCGATTGAAGCCGGTGTTCGACGTCATGATCAGTATCACCCGCCGGAAGTCGACCGTGCGGCCCAGCCCGTCGGTGAGACGGCCGTCGTCGAGAACCTGGAGGAAGGTGTTGTAGATGTCTGGGTGAGCCTTCTCGATCTCGTCGAGGAGCACAACCGAGAACGGCTGCCTGCGTACCGCCTCGGTGAGGCGGCCACCCTGCTCGTGGCCTACGTAACCCGGAGGTGCGCCGATGAGCTTGGAGATCGCGTGCGACTCCTGGTACTCCGACATGTCGAGCCGAACCAGGGCCCGCTCGGACCCGAAGAGCTCGATAGCGAGTTGCTTTGCCAGGAACGTCTTGCCGACCCCCGAGGGGCCGACGAAGAGGAACGAGGTGGACACGCGGGTGCGGCCGCCCAGGCCCACCCTGGCCCGTCTGAGGGCGGCGGCAAGCGCGGTGATCGCCTTGTCCTGCCCCACTACCGCCTGCTTGAGCGAGCGCTCGATGTCGGTGAGCTTGTCGGCGTCCTGCTCGTCGACGTAGATCCCGCCCCACGAGTTGACCACCGCTTCGACGTCCTCACGCGTGACGACAGGTGTTCCGTCCTCCTCTTCCACCACCGGGAAGCCGAGAGACTTGTTCAGCCGCGTACGTGCCGCGGCCTCATCGATCAGGTCGATCGCCTTGTCGGGGAAGTTGCGCCCGGGCAGGCTCCGCTCGCCGTAGCGCACCGAGAGTTCGAGGATGTTGGTGGGGATGACCACTCCGTGGTGCGTCTCGTACTTCTCGCGCAGGCCACGGAGGATCTCGAGCGACTCCTCGGGGGAGGGTTCGAGTACGATAACCGGCTGGAAGCGGCGCTCGAGCGCGGCATCCTTCTCGATGTAGCGGTGGTACTCGCCGGTGGTGGTGGCGCCGATGACCTGCACCTCGCCACGAGAAAGCGGGGGCTTCAGGATATTCGCGGCGTCGAGCGTACCCTCAGCTCCACCTGCGCCCACCAGCGTATGCAGCTCGTCGATGAAGGCGACCACCTTGGCGCTGCGGAGCTCCTCGATCACCTGCCGCAGCCGCTCCTCGAACTCGCCGCGGTACTTGGTGCCGGCGACGATGTTGGAAAGGTCGATGGAGAGGACCCGTACCGACATCAGGTTGGGCGGGACCCGTCCCTCGTTTATCGCCTGGGCGAGACCCTCGACGATCGCGGTCTTGCCAACGCCCGGTTCGCCTATCAGTACCGGGTTGTTCTTGGTTCGCCGCGAGAGGATCTGGATGACCCTACGGATCTCCTCGGTCCGGCCGATGACCGGGTCGAGCTTCCCTTCGCGCGCCTCCTTGGTGAGGTCGCGGGCGTACTCGTCCAGGAACGGTGTGTTGACGGCCTCGGCCTGGTTCTTTGGATCGGCGGCCGCCAGGATGCGCCAGCGGACCGTGTCCACGTCGCGCGTGAGTTGCTGGAGTATGCGGTAGGCGACGCCGTCGCCTTCACGGATGATCCCTAGCAGGATGTGCTCGGTGGCGATCACGTTGGAGCCCAGGCTGCGGGCCTCGGAGCCTGCCAGCTCCATGACCCTCCTGGCCCGGGGGGTGATAGCGGCTGTTTCGTTGCGAGGGAGGCCGTCACCACGGCCAACCATCTCTTCGACCTGCCGACGGAACCCTTCAAGAGTCGCGCCGAACTCGCTCAGCACACGGCTGGCGGTGCCCCCTTCTCGCATCAGACCCAGCAGGAGGTGTTCCGGGCCGATCATCGCATGACCGAGTTTCGACCCCTCCTCCCGTGCGAAGTGGAAGACCAGCCTGGCTCTGTCGTCGTACCTGTTCACGGCCTTCCTCCAAACCCGTCGCTGCACCGGGCACCAGGCCCGATGCGGGTCACGCTTCGACGTTGACTCATGGTGCTATACTACGCGCTCGAAATAAAGCCTGAAAGGGTATTCGTTACGATTGATACTCATCGGGCTTCACCGTTTCCCAATAGATGCGAGCTCGTCTACCGCTCCGGGAGCAACGCCGGGAGAAACAATGCGATTCCAGGACCTCATCCTTTCTCTAGACCGCTTCTGGGCCGACCAGGGCTGCGTGATAGCCACGCCCTACGATACCGAGGTCGGCGCGGGCACGTTCTATCCCACGACATTCCTCCGTTCACTGGGACCGGAACCGTGGAAGGTTGCCGGCGTGGCCCCCAGCCGCCGGCCGGCCGACGGGCGCTACGGCGACAACCCCTACCGCTTCCAGTACTTCTTCCAGTACCAGGTAGTGCTCAAGCCCTCACCGCTCGACGTGCAGCAGACCTACCTCGAGTCGCTCTACCAGCTGGGTATCGACCCCAGCAGCCACGACATCCGCTTCGTCGAGGACAACTGGGAGTCGCCCACCCTCGGCGCCTGGGGACTGGGTTGGGAAGTGTGGATGGACGGGATGGAGATCACCCAGTTCACCTACTTCCAGCAGGTCGGCGGTATCGACTGCAAGCCGGTCCCGGTCGAACTCACCTACGGACTGGAACGCATCGCCATGTACCTCCAGGGCGCGCGCCACGGCTTCGACGTCGAGGCGGCGCCCGGAGTGACGATGGGCGACCTGAGGCGGCAGTTCGAGTTCGAGCACTCCACCTACAACTTCGAGCAGAGCGATCCGGAACTCCAACGCAAGCTGTTCGATGCCTTCGAGAGCGAGGCGAGGCGACTCCTCGAACTGGAGCTCATCTATCCGGCGTACGAGTTCGTCATGAAGGCGTCGCACGCCTTCAACCTGCTCGATGCCCGTGGCGTCCTCTCGCAGACCGAGCGGCAGGACTACGTCCAGCGGCTGCGGCGGCTGAGCGAGTCGACCGCCCGCCACTACCTCGCTTCCACCCGGCCGACGACCGAGGCCGCCTGATGCCCAACGACCTCCTTTTCGAGATCGGGACCGAGGAACTGCCGAGCTGGTACGTGCTGCAGGGACGTGACGCCCTCGTGCAGGGGATCTCCGAAGCATTGTCGGAGGCGCGGCTAGGGCACGGCGAGGTGGTCGGCTACGCCACCCCGCGGCGCCTGGCGGTGCTGGTGAAGGGTCTGACCGAGGAGAGCGAACGCCGGAGCGAGAAGCGCCGCGGACCGCCGGCTTCGGCCGGGATAGGCCCCGACGGCAGCCTCACACGAGCCGCGCTGGGGTTCGCACAGGCGAACGGGGTGGAGCCGTCCGAGCTGACAGTCGAGGAGACAGGGAAGGGGGAGTACCTCTTCGCGGTAAAGGAGGTGGGCGGAGAGCCAGCAGCCCGGCTGCTACCCGCCATACTCTCCGGCCTCGTCGAGAACCTGCCGGCCCCCCGGAAGATGCGCTGGGCAGAGGTCGAGACCGCGTTCGTCAGACCGGTGTCGTGGCTCCTCGCCCTGCTCGGTGGAGAGCCGATCGAGCTGGAGGCTGCTGGAGTGACCGCTGGCCGCTGCACCCGTGGTCACCGTTTCCTCGCGCCGGAGGCGCTCGAGATACAGAGGCCCGCCGACTATGTCGACAGGCTGCGCGACGCCTACGTCATCGCCGACGTCGAGGAGCGTCGCCGGGCTACCTGGGAGTCGGTCTGCACGGCCGCGACGGCAGAAGGACTCGAACCGCTCGAGGATGAGGGTCTCCTGGACGAGGTCACCAGTCTCGTCGAAGCGCCCTTCGCCGTGCTCGGCGAGTTCGACGAGCGGTACCTGGAGCTGCCGGACGAACTCCTCGCGACGGTGATGATCCACCACCAGCGCTACTTCCCGGTGCGTTCGAAGAGGGGCGCCCTGGCGGCGGGATTCGTGAGCGTCTCCAACAATCGCGTGCCGGACGTCTCGTTGATCCGTGAGGGCTACGAGCGGGTGCTGGCCGGGCGGCTCTACGACGCCCGCTTCTTCTGGGACGCCGACCGGACCAAGAGCCTTTCGCAGCACGCCTGGGGACTCTCGGGCATCCAGTTCCACGGCAGTCTCGGCACCATGGCCGAGAAGGTCTCCCGGGTGGGGGAGACGGCCAGGCGCCTGGCTCCGCTAGTGGGCCTGGACGAGGCGGAAGAGAAGACGCTGGAGCAGGCGCTTCCCATCTACCGCGCCGACCTCGCTACCTCGATGATCTTCGAGTTCCCTGAACTCGAAGGCGTGATGGCCAGGGCCTACGCCGTCGCCGAAGGACTCGACCCGCTCGTCGGGAGGGCCCTGGAGGAGGGGGTCAAGCCGAAAGGGCCCGAAGACTCACTGCCGCAGGAGCAGGCCGGCGCCCTGCTCTCGGCCGCCGACCGGCTCGACAAGCTGCTCGGCTTCTTCGCGGTGGGCAAGCGCGGCAGCGGATCGGCGGACCCGTTCGGTCTGCGCCGGGACGCGCTGGGCCTCGTTCGGATCCTTGCTTCGAGAGGGTGGGAGGTCCCGCCACGCCCCCTCCTCGAGACCGCCGCACAGGCCTACGCGTCGAACGAGGTAGTGGTGGACGAGCGGGTGATAGCCGAAGTCGAACGGTTCATCTGGGACAGGGTCGCCACGCTCCTGGCCGACGAAGGGATCGGGGTCCATCTCGTTCGGGCCGCTACCGGCGACCAACCGCCGGTCATCACAGCCGCGCGGCGCGCCCATCTGCTCCAGGCGATGAGTGCAGAGGAGGCGTTTCCAGCTTTCATGACGCTCTACAAGCGGGCCGCCAACCTCGCTGAGAAGGCGCCGGCAGGAGTAGACGTCGATCCCGGCCTCTTCGAGGTCGCCGAAGAGGCGCCGCTGAACGACGCCCTGGCGGGAGCCAGAAAAGGGATCGAGGAGCTGCTCGACCTGGGGCGGTCATTGGACCCGTGGGACCTGGGGGGTGGTCCCGAGAGTGGGCTGCCGCCACTCGACGCGGCGATCGCCAAGGTGCTGCAGGTCAAGGACCCTCTCGACGCGTTCCTCGACGACGTGCTGGTGATGGTCGACCAGGAGGACGTGCGCAACAACCGCCTGGCGCTGCTGCGGGAGGTGCGGGACGCTCTGCGGGCGCTGGGCCGGCTCGAGGAGCTGGAAGGGATCTGAGCGGAGCAGGAGTCCGAGCGCAGGAGCTTACCGGCTTCTCGACCGAGGTGGCGAGATGAACGACGACCTGAAGACCCTATACGGTTTGGTGCGGCGCACTCGAGCTGGCGTCCTCGACTGGCTCGATTCGCTTCCCTCCGGGGTCTTGACCCGGGAACGGTACGACTTCGCTTTCGGCAGCCTCGACGGGATCTACACCCATATCGCCGACTGCTACCTCCACTGGGTCGAGAACGTGGGCTTGGGCAGGGAGCGCCGCTGGCTCGAGGGAGGCAGCGTCCCTGCCCTCCGGTCGGCGTTCGCGATCGTCGACGAGGTGGTGGTCGAGGCTCTCGCCTTGTTCACCGACCCCGACGAACCGATCCGGTGGACTTCACCGGAGGGTTACGAAGAGGTGCTGTCAGGCCGTTGGTTGATCGCGCATCCGATCACTCACGAGTTCCACCACAAGGGGCAGTCTCTGGCCCTCGCCCGGGTACTCGGTTTCCCGCACCCGGGGCGACCGGACACCGACCTCGTTCCGCCGTTCCCGTAGCCTCCGATCGCCTGACCAGGACTACGACGCGAGGGAGATTTCCGATGCTGCCCGCGGCGATGGTCGTATGATCCGAGCCGCATCACCTTCGCCCCCGAGGGGGCGAGGTTCCTCGGAGGCCCGAGTGGTCGCCATCTCGTTGCTGGTCGTCTCGAACATCTTCATGACCCTCGCCTGGTACGGCCACCTTCGGTTCATGCCGGAAGGACGCTTCCCGCTATTGGCTGTCATCGTCCTGAGCTGGGGGATCGCTTTCTTCGAGTACTGCTTCCAGGTGCCGGCGAACCGGATCGGCTATCGAGCCTTCAGCGCCACTCAGCTGAAGATCTTCCAGGAGGTCATTTCGATCTCGGTATTCATCGCGTTCGCGCTGTTCGTGCTGGGCGAACGTCCCCGCTGGAATCACGGACTCGCGTTCCTGCTGATAGCCGCCGCGGCGTTCCTGGCAGTGAGGCGTTAAGGGCTTAACTTCCGCCGTGCCGTCGGTCGTCGCCTCGCAAGTGGAAGTCGAGTCGCGGCACCAAGGGGCGGTACGCCGCACAGGAAAAAGCGAGCGCACTCTCCGAGTGGAGAGTGCGCTTCTCTGGTGCCGAAGGTGGGACTTGAACCCACACAGCCTCGCGGCCACACGACCCTGAATCGTGCGCGTCTACCAATTCCGCCACTTCGGCAAGGGCGGGGCGCCACCGACTTTGAGGTCGGTTCGATGCCGCCGGTCGCCGGCCATCGGGCCGCGACCGAGTAAGAACTCTACCACCTGTTTCGACAGCGGTGCAAGCAGTTATCGACCGCTCGTGCGGGCTCCCGGCAGCGCCGGCGGACCGTCAGCGGCGGCGCTCACCGAGGAGGTCGATCAGCTCCGCCTGGGCGTTCCGGCCGTCGACCCGTAGCCTGGCCAGGGTAACCGGGAGGCGGAAGCGCCTTGGCCCGGCACTTCCCGGGTTCATGTAGAGGGTCCCGTTCCGCTCCAGCACCACCGGACGATGGCTGTGCCCCTGGACAACGACTCCGAAGCCGCCAAGCTCCTCTTCGGCCACCGCCAGGTGACCATGGTGGAGGTAGAGGACGAGAGATCCGAGGGGGATCTCGAGCTTGCTCGGCAAAGCTTCTGCCCATTCGCCTCTGTCGACGTTCCCCCGCACCGTTTCGACCGGCGCCAGCGCGGCCAGCCGCTCGAGGATATCGGGCGAGCCGACGTCGCCGGCGTGGAGGATCAACTCGCAGCCCGCCAGCGCCTCGAGGGCCTCGGGGCGAAGGAGTCCGTGGGTATCGGAGATGATGCCGACCTCGAGCATTTCTTTCAGGATAGGACACGGAAGTTATAGTGCCACCAACATCGTGTTTGGAGGCGAGATGGGTGTCGTCACGGAGCCGCAAGCCGAACCGTCTCCCGCAGCCGGAAGCGGCCGGGTGGCGCTGGTCACGGGAGGTGCCAGTGGCATAGGCCGTGCCTGTGCCCGGGCGCTCGCCGCCGCCGGCTACCGGGTCTCGGTCGTCGATCTGGACGAACGCGAGGGGAGCCTCCTGGCACGGGACCTGGGCGGTCACTTCGTGCCGGCGGACCTCACCCGACCGGAGGAGTGCCGCAAGGCGGTCGACTCGACGGTCGAGCGTTTCGGCGCGCTCGACGTGCTGGTCAACAACGCCGGCTTCCAACACATCGACCCGCTGCCGGACTTCCCGGTGGAGACCTGGGAGCGCATGATCGCGCTGATGCTCACCGCCCCCTTCCTGCTCACCAAGTACGCCTGGGAGTACCTGGGGCGTAGCGGGCACGGCCGCATCATCAACATCGGCAGCGCCCACAGCCTCACGGCCAGTCCGTTCAAGGCCGCCTACGTCACCGCGAAGCACGGCCTACTGGGCCTCATGAAGGTGGCGAGCCTAGAGGGTGGTGAGCTGGGCATAACCTGCAACACGGTCTGCCCTGCCTACGTCAGAACGCCGCTGGTAGAACGACAACTGGCCGACCAGGCGCGAACCAGAGGGATATCGATCGAGGAGGTCGAGAGCAGAGTATTCCTCGAGAACGTCGCGGTGAAGCGGCTTCTCGAGCCGGTCGATGTCGCTCGCTACGTGCTCTTCCTCGCTTCGAAGGATTCGTGGGGCATAACGGGGAGCGTGCAGGCGATCGACCTCGGCTGGACCGCCCGCTGAAGTTCGCCCGCCGACCGGCTTGCGGCGCGGCGGGCGAAAGTCGGTCGGCTCGCGGCCTCAGATCACGAACTGACCGTTCTCCTGGAACAGCTCGCCGTCGAGGTAGATCGCTCCGCCCTGGCGTAGGTCGCAGACCATGTCCCAGTGGATGGCGCTCTTGTTGAGCCCGCCCGTATCGGTATAGGAGCTGCCCAACGCCAGGTGGACCGTGCCGCCGATCTTCTCGTCGAAAAGGATCTGCTTCGTGGGGTGCTGGATGCGGTAGTTGGTGCCGATACCCAGTTCGCCCAGGTAGCGGGCGCCGTCGTCGCTGGCGAGCTGCGACTGCAGCAGGTCGTCACCGCGCTCCGCCTTCGCCTCGACGACCTTGCCCTCTTCGAAGCGCAGGCGGATGTTCTCCACCTCGACCCCGTTGACGGAGGAGGGCACCTTGTAGGTGATGACGCCGTTGGCGCTCGATTCGACAGGGCCGGTGAAGATCTCGCCGCACGGCATGTTGTGGCGGCCGGCCGAGTTGACCCAGGTGCGGCCGCCGGTGGTGAGGGTGAGGTCGGTGTCCTCCGCTTCGATCCGCACCTCCTTGGCTTGCGCCAGGCGATCCACCAGCTTCTTCTGGTAGTTCTCCTGCTCCTGCCAGCGGGCCACCGGGTCCTCGTCGAACAGGAACATCGAGTCGTACAGGAACTTCTCGTACTCGTCCTTGCTCATGCCGGCGTCCTGCGCGAGCGCGTCGGTGGGGTACATAGTCCCCACCCATTTGGTGTGGTCGAGACGGTGGTCCTGAACCGGCCGCAGCCGCTTGAGCCGGCGCGAGTAGCGACTCTTGTCGACGTTCTGCAGGGACCGGGTATTGAGCGGCGCACGCACCCTGATCCACGACTGGATCTGGCGGATCTCGTTCAACTCGACGTCCGGTTCGGTATCGAAATATGAATCGGGAGCGAAAGTGAGCACGTCGTGCTCGAACTCCGGGTACTCCATCCGCAACACAGGCTTGGCGCCCGCCTCGAACACCTCGCGGACCAGCGCCCGGGCCAGGTCGGTGGCGGGCGAGTGGATGTTGAGCGAAACGTTCTCGCCGGGTTTCACGTCACACGAGTAGCGGACCAGCAAACGCGCGAACTTCTCGTCCATCGGGTTGACCATGAGGGAAAGAGTAACAAGGCGCGCGGCAGCGGGTGGTCGCGAGCAGCGGAGTTAGACTCCGACGATGGGAGCGCATGGCTGACGAGGGGGAGAGGTTGCAGAAGGTGCTGGCCCGGCTGGGGGTCGCCAGCCGGCGCGGCGTCGAGGATCTCATCCGCCAGGGCAGGGTCGTGGTGGATGGCGAGCCCGCGCAGCTGGGCATGCGGCTTAGCGGCGCCGAGGAGGTCCGTGTCGACGGACGACTGGTGACCGGTGAAGCGAGGCGCGTGACCTACATGCTCAACAAGCCGCGGGGCATCCTCTCGACCGCTAGTGACGAGCGGGGACGCCGCACCGTCATCGACCTCCTGCCGCCCACGCCGGGCCTCCATCCGGTCGGTCGCCTCGACAAGGAGTCGGAGGGGCTGCTGCTCCTCACCACCGACGGTGAGCTGACCCTCCGACTAACCCACCCCAGGTACGGGCACCGCAAGACCTACCGCGTCTGGTGCCGCCAGGGAACGGTACCCACAGGCGCGCTCGAGCTGCTCCGGCGCGGCGTCGAACTGGAAGACGGCAGGGCCCGGGCGCTGGAGGCTGTTCCGCTGCCGGATGGCTGTCTGCTGGTTCTGGGCGAGGGGCGCAAGAGACAGGTGCGCCGGATGCTCGCCGCGGTAGGCTTCGAGGTCAGCCGCCTCCAACGCACCCGGGTCGGTGAACTCGAACTCGGGAACCTCGAGCCAGGAAGCTATCGGCTGTTGAGCGAGGAGGAGATCCGTGCCGCCCTCGCCAGCGGGGACCGGCAGTAGGAGTGGGACGAGCGGGCCAAAGCTGCGCCGGAAAAGGGGCGGCCGTTCGAGCCGGTATACTCGGGCCCAGGGTCGGGGCGGAAATTGCGACCGGTACCGGTGACTGAACGAGGCGAGATGACAGAGACGATATTCCGGCGCGGAAGCGGTTCCGTGCAGCTGGACCGTGACCAGATCCAGCGCCGGGTGCAGGAACTCGGCGAACAGATCCGCAACGATTACAAGGGCCTGCCGCTTCACCTCGTGTGCGTGCTCAACGGTGCCTTCGTATTCATGGCCGACCTGGTGAGGGCGATAGATCTGCCGCTCACCGTAGACTTCCTGTCGGTCTCGAGCTACGGGTCCCGTACCGAGTCGAGCGGCGAGGTCAGGCTCGTGAAGGACCTCGACCTGAGCCTCAAGGGGCGCCACGTGTTGCTGGTCGAGGACATCGTCGACACGGGCCTCACCATGCAGTACCTCAAGGGCTACCTCGAGGGCAGAGGACCCCTCTCGGTCAAGGTGGCCAGCCTCCTCTCCAAACCCTCCCGCCGCGTGGTGGAGGTCGACATCGACTACCTGGGCTTCGAGATAGAGGATGCCTTCGTCTACGGCTACGGCCTGGACGTAGCCCACCGCTACCGGAACGTGCCGTTCGTGACCAGCGACCCAGCGGCGATAGAGCAGGAGAGGTGAAGTTGACGCCCCTCCGCCTTGGCATGCTGGCCCTTACACTCCTGCTGGCGGTCGGACTCTCGAGCGCCCGTCGTGACGACCAACCGCCTGAGCTCTACCTGGAGATGCCCGGGAGGGTAGCTTCCGAGGAGCCGTTCGACCTGTTCCTGAGCGCGAACGAGCCCGTGACCTACCTCGTCGAATATGGCGACCTCGAACTGGAGCGGGTCTCGCAGGACCTGACCGTCTCGCTCCTGGCGCTGTCTGGCGAGCATGACGTAGAGGTCTCGGCTTCCGACGCAGCGGGCAACGAGGCGTCGGCGACCCTTCGGGTGACCGGCGTGCCGCCGGTGGTGGCGACCCTGGAGGTGCCCGACGCGGCGATGGCCGGGGACCCGGTCACCATAACCGCTCGCTGGGAAGGGGAGGCGGCGGTAGAGGAGGCCGTCCTCCAGTTCGCCGCGGCCCCAGGAACGACGCTCGAGCGCTCGAACGCACTGATCCGGGTCGCCGCCATACCGCTCGGCAGCACCGCCGGGGAGTGGCCGGTCGAACTCACTCTCGTCGACGAGTTCGGCCGGGTGAGCACCTCCAGCGCCCAGCTGAGGATCGCTGCGAGCACCCAGCCGGTGCAGGAACTGAATATCTCCCCAACCACCCTCAGCGTGATAACGCCGGCCGGCAGGGAGCTCGAGCGCGAGGCGTTCGCCGCCGCCTACGCCCAGCCGTTACCGACCCCGCAGTGGAGCAGCCCCTTCCTCATGCCCATCGAGGGTCTCTCGACGAGCGGATTCGGGCTGCCCCGCCGCTACGCTCCGGGCGGTCCCGTGTCGTATCACGAGGGAGCGGACATCGGTGCTCCCGCCGGCACCCCAATCCACGCAACCAACGACGGTATCGTCCGGGTGGCGGACTTCTACCCGATCAAGGGCGGCCTGACGCTCATCGACCACGGGGCCGGGGTGAGCAGCCTCTACTTCCATCAGAGCACCATCCTCGTCGAATCTGGCGACCGCGTCAGTCGCGGTCAGGTGATCGGCGAGGTGGGCACGACCGGCCTCTCCACCGGCCCCCACCTCCACTGGGAGATGCGGGTCGCCCGCACCCCCACCAACCCGCTGGCCTGGGTAGACAGGATCTGGCCCTGAGGCGTCTGCGGGCGGCGCTGCTCCTCCTGCTGCTGAGCGCCTCGATCGGGACCGCCGCGGCCCAGCCGCCGCCCGGCTCGGTCATCTACGAGATATTCGTACGCTCGTTCCAGGACAGCAACGGTGACGGCATCGGGGATCTCAGGGGAGTCGCCGAGAGACTCGACTACCTCGATTGGCTGGGGGTGACCGACATCTGGCTCATGCCCATCGGTCCCAGCCCCAGCTACCACGGATACGACCCCACCGACTACACCTCGATCGCTCCGGAGTACGGAACGATGGCGGACTTCGATGACCTGCTGGCTCAGGCCCGGGCGCGTGGGATCCGCGTGATTCTCGACCTCGTCGTCAACCACACCAGCGACCAGCACCCATGGTTCCAGGCGGCAGCGGCGGGCGCTGAGGAGTACCGCGACTACTACCTCTGGCGGGACGAGCCGCCGGACTGGAGAGGACTGGGGAGCGGTTCCCCCTGGCACCCTTCGGGCGGGAGCTACTACCTTGCGCTGTTCAGCGGCAACCAGCCGGATCTGAACCACCGCAATCCCCTCGTCGAACGGGAGCTGGAGGAGGCGGTGCGCTTCTGGCTCGAACGGGGGGTGGCGGGCTTCCGTGTCGACGCCATCCAACACATAGTCGAAGGCGAGGATGGCGCGATCAGCAACAGCGAGGCCAACTTCCGCTGGGTAGCGAAGTTCGTCGAGTTCATCGAGAGCGTCGCGCCTGGCGCCTACCTGCTGGGCGAGACATGGACGGCGACCCCTCTGATCGCTCGCTACCACCGCGACGCCGGCTTGCATCTCTCGACCAACTATCCCCTCTGGGAGGCGATCCTCTCGTCGGTGCAGAGTCGCAGCCCGGCCAATCTGGCTACCGTTCTCGAGCAGGACCTTCGGCTCTATCCACCGGGAAGCGTCCGGGCCCCCTTCATCTCGAACCACGACCAGGTCCGCCCCGCCACCCTCTTCGGCTTCCTGCGCCCCGATCCCGAACGGTCGCGGCTGGCCGCTGCCCTGTTGTTGAGCGCGCCGGGGGTGCCGATCGTCTACTACGGCGAAGAGCTGGGCATGCCCAACGGCGAAGGCGACGACGATCGGATGAAGCGCACGCCGATGCGCTGGCGCGCGGGAGCGGGGGCTGGTTTCAGCGACTCCCGCCCCTGGATCCCTTTCAGCACCGAGGACCCCACCATCTCTGTGGATTCTCAGCGTGAGGACGAGGCCTCGCTGCTCAACTGGTACCGGCGCCTGATAGCCGTTCGCCAGGCCAGCCCGGCGCTCGCAGGCGGCACTCTCGAGGTGCTCGATCCCCCCGAACGGAGCATCCTCGTTCTGCGCCGCACCCATCCCGAGGAGACGGTGCTGGTCGTGGCGAACTTCGCCAACCGCGGCGCCGTGCTCGACCTCCGCTCTCTCGGAGCCGCGAGCGCGACGGATCTGCTGAGCGGCCAGCAGTTGGGGGAATCAGCCCTCCTGCCCGCCACCTCGGCCCTGCTGCTCCGGCTCCCCGAGCGGTGAAAGAGCCTGTGGCGAGGTCGGGCCCTCGCTACCCGCTCGCGCCGAGTGGAACAGGTCGATGGCCGCTTCGGTCACCTCATCCACCGCGACGTCGGCGACGAACGACTCACCGTGCTCGCAGCTCCCCCGGGTGCAGTCCACGCCGCAGACGGGGCAGTCGAGACGCCACGAGATCTGCGGCCGACGGCGCGACCGGAACAGCGGGCCGGCGTTGATCAGGTTCCCGCACCAGAAGATCCCTACGGTAGGGGCGGCCACCGCCGCCGCCAGGTGAAGCGGTCCCGAGTCGTTCGAGACCACGACCCGGCTTCGTTCGAAGAGCCCCAGGACCCCACCCAGGCTCAGCTCGCCGGCAGCGATCAGCGGCGTGCTCCGCATCGAACCCTCGATCGCCGCGGCGAGGGGCCGGTCGGCGCTGCTGCCGGTGACCACTACCCGGCAGCCCTCCCTCATCAGAGCGTCGCCGACCTGCGCGAACTTCTCGGTGGGCCAGCGTCGCCGGGTGTCGCCCGCGCCGGCGTTCAGAGCAGCTATCGGAGCATCCTCAGCTGTCCCGCCCATCCGTGACAGGAAGGCTCGCGCCTCCTCCCTGTCCCGCTCCGTAACGGCGATCCGTGGCTCCAATTCGACAGGGGTGGCGCCAACCAGCGACACCACTTCCAGCAGGCGCATGACCTCCTGCTGGTAGTAAATGTAGGGGAAGGTCAGGTCGAGAGCGGGAGCGCCCGGCGCCCTCATGCCTACCGTAAGCCGGGCGCCGAGGCGCGAAACGAACGGGTTCGAGTTGGCTCCACCGCCGTGGAGCTGCAGGGCGAGATCGAACTCCCGCTCCCTCATCGCCTCGAAGAACGCCTCTACGGCATCCGGGTCCTCGCGGTCGTCCCCTACTCCCCGCCAAGGGGGCACGGTCACCACCTCGTCCACCGGCCCCGGCCTGCCGGCGAGCAGCTCCTCGTGCCAGCTGCGGCCCAGGAGGGTAATGCGGGCGCGCGGGTACGCGGACCGCAAGGCGGCGAGGGCCGGCAGGGCGAAGACGAGGTCGCCGATGCCGTTAGAGCGAAGTACGGCGATCCGCTCGACCCCAGGGCTCAACGGCACCGGACCGGCCTCCCGCCGTTCACGGAACACCTGCCAATGCCGTGCGATCCCCGCACTCGCCCGCAGGAGCCGCGGCGGAGCGGTCTTCAGTCCGGGCCAGCAGCTCTGCCACTGCCTCCGCAACCTCATCCGGCGGCACCCCCCGCAGGCAGGCATGATGCCCCTGCGGGCAAACGGAGCGGTAGCAGAACCGGCAGGGCACGTCTCGGTAGAGGACGCGGGCGGGGACCTGCCAGGGCGTGTGCTGAGGGTTGGTCAGAGCGTAGAGGTCAACCACGGGCGTGCCGACACCGGCGGCAAGATGGGCGGGTCCGGTGTTGTTCGACAGCAGTAACGGTGCCTGCTCGAGGAGCGCCGTCAACTCGTGCAGGTCGAGTCGCCCGGCGAGGTTCACCGCGGGGACGCCTGCCGCGTCGACAATCGCGGCGGTAAGCGCAGCCTCCTCCCCGCTTCCGGTGAGTACAGGGATGAGCCGCTGGCGACGCCAGAGCGAGCTGATCGCCCGGGCGAACGACTCGGGTGGGTAGCGCCTCGATGCGGCACTTGCTCCCGGGTGAACGGCGTACCAGTCCCGGGCGCCCACGAGGCCGTGCCGCCCGAGGAGGTCCACTACCTTCTCCCGCGCCTGCCGGCGCGGCTCCACCCGCAGTCGCTCATCGGTCGGCCGGGCGCCCACCTGGGCCACGAGGTCGAGGTGCCGCCTTACCTCGTGCCGGATCGTCTCCTGCGGTTCGGTCTCCTCCGCCCAGTCGCTGAGCAGGTGGTACGGGTTCTCGCGGCAGAAGGCCAGTCGCAACGGCACGTCCGCGAGGTGGAGGAGCAGAGCGGCCGGAAGCGGACTCTGGCTGTAGACCGTGAATATCACGGCAGCGTCGAACGTGGCGGCCCTCAGTCGCGAGATCATCCGTCCGTCCGGCTCGCTGCCCCTGCCGGCCGGAGTCGCCTTCATCCATGGCGCCTCGTAGGCGATGACCTCGTCGATGCCGGGCAGGAGCGAGGCCGCGCGTGCGCCGGCCTTCGACGTGAGGAGGGTGATCCGCCGGCGCGCTCCCGATTCGGCCAGGGCACGGATGGCCGGGCCGGTCATCACCAGGTCGCCCAGACCGTCGAGGCGGACGCAGAGGATCCTCCGCGCCGCCTGCCACGCGCCGGATCGTGACCGCTGCCGGAGCGCGCCCTGGTGTCCCACAGCTCCACCCTCGCCGAGGTGCCCCGGATCCGGTTCCCCGGTCACGCCGGGCCACCCCCGGCCGCTCTCCTGGGCGCCTCGGCGTCGCTTCCTCGCACCCGTTCGATGATCCCGGTCGTCGAGCGCCCGTCGAGGTAGGGGAGGAGTTCTACTCGTCCGCCCAGACGTTTGACCAGCGACGCTTCGGGCAACGATTCCTCGCTGTAGTCGCCCCCCTTCACGAACACGTCCGGCCTTACCAGCTTCAGCAGCTCCGCCGGAGTCGGTTCGTCGAACGGCACGATGTGATCCACGCAGGAGAGGGCAGAGAGCACCTGGACCCTGTCCTCGAGCGGGTTGATCGGCCGTTCGGGGCCCTTGAGGGCGCGAACTCCGGCGTCGCCGTTGATCCCGACGATGAGGACGTCGCCCAGGGCCTTGGCGCGACTGAGGCAGGTGACGTGGCCGCGGTGGAGGATGTCGAAGCAGCCGTTGGTGAAGACGATGCGGCGCCCCTCCTTGCGCAGCGCCTCGACGTGGGTCGCCACGTCGCCCCGACCGTGGAGGATCTTCTCGCCGGCACCGAGCCAGGCGAGCAGCTCCTCGCGCCTGCAAACGGTGGTGCCGTCCTTCGAGACCACCAGGCGGGCAGCCGCCGATGCGCACTCCGCCGCGCCAGGAGTGTCGGCCCCGGCGGCGAGAGCCAGGGCAAGAGCGGCGGTATAGGTGTCGCCGGCGCCAGTCGCGTTGCTGTGCGGCATCGGTCGGGAGTAGGTGCGGTAGGGAGGAGCGCTCCGCTCGAAGACGAGAGCCCCTTCCTCGTCGAGGGTGGCGGCGACGATCCTGGCCCCGGTCGCTTCCAGCAGCTGGTCTTCGAACGGTTCGAGCTGCTCGATCCGACCCTGCGACTTCCGGCTCAGCCCCAGGAGCCGGGCGACCTCCCCGTAGTTCGGCTTGACCGCGGTCACCGGCAGTCGCCGGTAGCGTTCCGGATATTTGGCGTCCACAACCAGCGGCCGCGGGTTGCGCCGCATCAGCCGCTCCAGGGCTTCGATCACCTGCGGCGTCACCACCCCGTAGCCGTAGTCCGAGACGATGATCAGGTCGGCTCGCTCGAACGACTCGCTCAAACGACCGATCAACTCCGCCTCGGCTGCCCTGTCCAGCGGTTCGTAGCTTCCCTGATCGAGCCGCATGAGCATCTGACCGGCGGCGAAGACGCGGCACTTGCTGAGGGTCTGGCGCGCTTCGCTCACGACCAGGTCGCCCGGGTCGATGCCGCCCGCCTCGAGCTCGTTCCTGAGCCGGAGACCGTCATCGTCGGGCCCCACCACTCCCAGGTAGGAGACGTGCGCCCCCAGGCCGGCTACGTTCATCGCGGCGTTCGCGGCGCCCCCCGGCCTGTCGCTGCGTTCGCTCAGGCCCACCACGGGTACCGGCGCCTCGCGGCACAGTCTGTCGGCGGAACCGTTCAGGTAGGCGTCGAGCATCGCCTCACCAATGACGAGCACGTCGAGTCCGCTGAATCCTCGGATCAGTTGGAGTAGGTCGCGTTGCATCGCGCCTCCTTAGGTCGTACGGGGGTCGCGAGTATGGCTTCCGCCGCTGCCTCCAGGTCACCTGCCGTGCAGTCGGGGTCCCGGCACTCGCCCGGGAGCCATTCGGTTTCGCCGCCCACTCCAGGTCCGTCGAGGAGCACAGTTCGGCACCCGGCGCGGCAACCGGCCTCGACGTCATCGAGGATGTCGCCTACCATCCACGACCTGCTCAGGTCGATACCGTTCGCCACGGCGGCGCCCAGGAGCAGCCCCGGCTTGGGCTTCCGGCAGTCGCATTCACGGGCGTAGGGCGCCACCACCCCCTTTGGGTGGTGCACGCAGGCCCGGAAGTCGTCGAGCCGAACGCCGAACGGATCGAGCAACGACTCGAGGCGCCAGCGGACCGCTCTCAGCGCGGTGGGCGGGAAGTATCCGCGCGCCACTCCGGACTGGTTGGTCACGACGACGAGAGCGTAGCCGGCGTCCTGCAGCCGCCGCAGCGCCCTTCCGGCTCCCGGCAGCAACTCCATCCTGTCCGGCTCGACGTTGTAAGGGACGTTCGCAACCAGGGTACCGTCCTTGTCGAGGAAGACAGCCGGACGCGGTTCGGCTGCGGTTACGGCCACGAGGTCTCCCGCATCGGCAGGACCATAAGCTCCGGGATCACCGTGCCGGGCGGTTGCTGGAGCACGAACCGGATCGCCTCGGCAACGTTGCGCGGTTCCTGCAGCAGTCCGGGATCGGTGTCGGGGAAACGCTCCATGATGAACGGGGTGCGCATCCCGCCGGCGATGAGCGCGGTCACCGCCACCCCGACCTCGCGCCCTTCGACGTGGAGCGAGTGGCTGAGTCCCAGGAGACCCCACTTGGAGGCGTGATATGCGGCGGCGTTCGCCCAGGTTCGGCGGGCCGCGGTGGAAGCGATGTTGACGATGTGGCCCCTGCCGCGTCGCTTCATCCCGGGGAAGGCGAAGTGGGACATCAGGTAGGCGCCGTGCAGGTTCACGCCGATCACCCTCTGCCACTCCTCGATGGTGAGTTCGTCGAAAGCGACTGTCCGGTCGGTACCGGCATTGTTCACCAGGATGTCGAGGGACCCGAAGCGCTCCTCGGCTGCCTCGACCGCCTCGCGGGCCGACTCAGGGTCGCTCACGTCGAGTCGGATAGCTGCGGCTTCACCTGGGCAGTCACGCAGAGAAGCCGCCACCTTCTCGGCCGCCTGCGGGTCGAGGTCGGCCACCAGCACGTGGGCGCCCGACGCTGCGAGTACTCGGCTGGTCTCGGCGCCCAGGCCGCTTCCGCCCCCGGTGACGAGGGCGCTCCTTCCTTCGATTCCGTTCATCGGCTGCCCCCCTCGGGCTCCGAAGCGTCGCGCGAGCTGGTGACCGGGATCGTCGCAGCGATCGTGGGGCTGGCCGCCGCCCGGAATGTTCCTCCGGGGACGCGGTCCCTGGAGGCCACGATCGCCGGTACCGGGAGAGCGGACCTCCCGAGCGCCTCCTCGTAGACGTCCTCGAGCAGGTCCGTGACGCGCTGCCAGGTGTACTCCCCGGCGCGCGCCAGCGCCCGTTCGCGCATGCGCGCCAGTATCTTCGGCTCGCGCAGCATGACGGCGAGTCGCTCGGCGATCGCTTCGGGGTTGCGTGGCGGGACCAGGAAGCCTGTCTCGCCGTCGACCACCGTGCTCTTCAACCCGCCCACGGCCGAACCCAGGACCGGCACCCCGCAGGCCATCGCCTCGAGCGGAGTGATCCCGAACGGCTCGTACCAGGGAGTGCTCACGAAGACGTCGGCGGCGCAGTAGTAGTCACGAAGGTGGCGCCTGTCCCTCTGGCCCTCGAAGCGGACCAGCTCCTCGACCCCCTCCTCGCGAGCTATGCCCATCAGCCTTCCTAGCTCCGGCGTCCGCACCGGGTCCGGCTCCGGGCTTTCGCCGCCGACTACTACCAGCAAGGCTCGTTGACGGTAATCGTGTACCAGCCGCGAGAGGCCCCGGATGACCTCTTCCACGCCCTTGCGCCGCACCATCCGGCCCAGTTGCAGTATCACCGGCTCGTCCGTCGGCAGCGAAAGGCGCTGCCGCGCCTGGGCCTGGGGCAGAGGACCGAACTCGCGGGTCGAGAAACCGCACGGTACCGTCCTTATCCGCTCGGCCGGGGCCCCGTAGAGCCCCTGCAGGTCGTGGAAGTCCTGATCGCACTCTGCGATCACGGCAGCGGCATTCCGAGCGACCCGCTCCTCGATCTCGAAACGTTCGTCGGGGAAGGTGTCGGCCGTTCCTTGGTGGCGCCGCCTCACCTTGCCGAGTGCATGGAATGTGATCACGTACGGCAGCCCGCGCGCTTCACGAAGCTCGTCGGCGACCAGCCCCGACATGAAGAAGTGGGCGTGCACCAGATCGAAGTCGATCGGCGATCCGTCGAGCCAGGCCGAGACGTTCCGCCTGAACTCGGCCATGAACGGGAGGAGTTCCTCCTTGCGTACCGGCCGGGGCGGTCCCGCCTCCACATGCACCAGGCGGACGTTGTCGCCGCAGTCGAGTTCGTCAGGCAGGCCGGGATCGTCGCGCCGGGTGAAGACCACCACCCTGTTGCCGCGGCGTCCCAGTTCGCTTGCAACCTGCGCTACGTAGACGTTCTGCCCGCCGCTGTCGGCCCCTCCAAGGGCTGCCAACGGCGAGGCGTGCTCGCTTATCATCGCGATGTTCATGTTCCCCCCTCATCTGTCGAGCGGCGTCTAGGACGCCGCTTCTACCAGTCGTCCCGCTCGGTTGGCGGCGACCTCCCGCAAGGCCGCCCCCCATTCGCGGGCGAATCGATCTATGCCGAAGCGCTCGCGAGCGGTCGCTCTGGAGCCCTCGCCCAGGCGTCGCGCCAGCTGCGGGTCCTCCAGCAACATCCTCATCCGCCCGATGAGGCCCTCCGTGTCGGTGTCGGCGTAGCCGTTCACGTCGTTCTCGATGACCGTGGCCATCTCCGTCGTCGCCAGGGCCACGATCGGTATCCCCGCTGCCATCGCCTCGCACACGGCGAGGCCCAGGCTGGTGTAGCGGATCGGGTTGAAGAAGAGGCGGTAGCGCGATGCGAAGGCGGGCACCTGTGAGTGCGGCACCTCGCCCAGACCGCCGAGCGAACGCGCCTCCATCCCGATCAGGTCGATCGGCAACTCCTCCCGGGCGCGCAGGAAGATGTCGGCGCCCAGCCTTCGACCGCGCTTCTCGAGCTGGTTGATGACGACGAGGCCACGCTCCAGCTCACCGCTGTACTCGACCCCGTACGGGACCACCACCCCGTGCTCGATGACCCGAGTCGGGGTGCGGTTCGAGTCCCACATCAGGTCGTTGAAATGGGTGACGTGAACCAGAAGCGCGTTCGGATCGTCCAACGGGTGGCGCGTGTCGGTCGGGTGCTCTCTGGGTGGATCGTGCTCGACGTAGACGAGCGGTAGCTCCAACTGTTCATCGGAGAGGATGTCGAAGCGGTCTACCTCGTAGTTGCGACGCGACTGGCAGAGGACCACGTCGATCTGCTCCGAGCGGATCCGGTCCCACGCCACCTCGCGCACGTTCGCTCCCCAGGGGTGGTCGCCCACTCGACCGCCGTAGCCGTCCGAGCGATCCTCCCGCACCGGCAGGATGAACTCGGCGTCGGTCTGAGTCAGGTAGTAGAGGTAGGCGCCGTGGACGTGCCAGGTGAGAACGCGCGGGCGCCTCACCGGCGCCACCCCGACCCGAGAGCAGTTTCGGCGAAGACTCCGAATGTTCCGAAAAGCCCGATTGTCATCGTAAGTTTCTGCATCATCCCCCGCTTTCCCGCACGAGGATAGGGGGGAGCGGAAGGGGAGTTCATCGTGCGGCTGCACAACTTCTACTTCTCCGTTCCGCGCTTCCCTTGGGCAGACGCAACATCACCAGCCCTTTTCCCGGTGCAGGACAGCAGAAGTCGAACCTGAACGGAACCTTAATTGCAGATGAGTAGGTCGTGACAGATGGGCGTAATCGACGTCCAGAAGGGGAGTTGAGGAACTATTGAAGCCTCTCGACGCGAACTAGGCTGCGGTCGACTCCTTCTCCAGCGACCTCAGTACCAGCGCCAGCCTGATCTGGACCGCATGGTCGAACGTGCGGGGATCGAGGCCGGTGATGAGAGCTACCTTATCGAGCCGGTAGTTGAGGGTGTTGCGGTGGACACCCAGGCTCTCGGCGGCACTCGTGGGGTGGCAGTTCTCGCGGAAGTAGACCTGCAGCGTGTTTATGAGTTCTGGATCGGCGTCGAGCGGACTGAGCAGGTGCCTGGCCAGCTCGACTTTCGTTCGTTCGTCCGCCACCCCAACGAACGCGGCCACCCCGAGGGTGTCGAGCGAGTGCACCCTGTTCACACCGCTCAATCGCTGCCCCAGGCCCAGTGCCGCCCTGGCGTCGCCATAGGAACGAGCGAGGCCTCCCGGGCCCCGGTGGTAACGGCCGATCCCGATCCCGAGCGGCACTCCCGTCTTCGACTGCAGGCGGGCCAGAAGGGCGCGACCGGCCCGTTTGAGCGCCGCCAGGTTCGCCCAGGAGGAGGAGTTGGCCACGTCCTCCTCGTCGGCCCAGTGGCGCAGATTGCGGGTGTCGCTCGCCTTCAGCACCGCGACTTCGCCGTCGCCTATGTAGGCGCAGATGGTGTCGTTGGGGAGCTGGAAGAATGAAACGATCTCGTCGATCAGCGTCTGGGAGCGACGGGCTACATCGTCCCGCGAGTTCTCGTCGTTGCGGCCATCGAAGAGGTAGCGGCCGGCGTCGATGAGGATGACCGCCCGAGGTGGCTCGATGTCCATGCCCAGGAGGCGCGCCTGTCGAACGAGAGTCGCCTCGTTCTCCCCCGACCCGTGCAGCAGGTCGTGGATGATCTTGTTTTTGAGTTCTGCGCCGTGGGGGAGGGTGCCAACGATCGCGGCCTGATCGACGAGAAGGTTCACCAGCGCCTGGGCGAGATGGGCGGGAACCGTGCCTCCATCCAGGGGCGGGCCCACCACCACCCAACCGTCCTCGCCTGCGATCTCGACCGGCACCTCGAGGCTCTGCTCGCGCTGGCTGGCGCGTACGAACCGTCCCACCCAGCCGGGCCGGCTGGCGGCCACTACTCTGTGATCGCCATCGACCACATAGGTGGGTGCGCCGAGCAGGTGGGCAGCCTGGCTGCTCAGAGCTTCGGCGATGTCCTTGAAGCGGAGTTCGGTAGCGATCATCGGCTGCCCGCCCCCAGCAGTCGATCGAGGTCCAGGCCGGCGAGCCCGCCGACCACCAGATCGGCCTCCCCGACCCGCTCGGCAGGGCCCACTCCCACGACCCGGAAGCCGCCTCTCCGCGCCGCCTCCACGCCCGCACGCGCGTCTTCTATGACCGTGCAACAGGCGGGCGGCAAACCGAGCGCCCCGGCCACCCAGAGGAAGATATCGGGCTCCGGCTTGGGCCTGAGGCCGCTGCAACCGTCGGCCACCGCCTCGAACCGGTCGAGTATGCCCAGCTTCTGGCACACCAACTTCGCATTGCGGCTCGAGGAAGCGAGCCCCAAGGACAAGCCTCTGAGGCTCGCCGCATCCAGCAGCTCCAGCACGCCCGGGGCGAGGTCTCCCGTGCCGAACTCGGCCAACGACTCGAGGAAGTAGCCGTTCTTGCGCCGCAGCAGTTCTTCGCGATCCTCATCCGTCGGGCGGCCGGCCAGGAACAGCTCGAGCGCTTCCTCACGGGAGCGACCCAGCAGGGCTTCGTTGGCGGCGCGATCGAACTCCAGTCCCAACTCCCGGGCTAGTCGCCGCCAGGAGCGGTAGTGGAGTTCGGCCGTGTCGCTGAGTACGCCATCCAGATCGAAGATCAGCCCACGCTGCACACCGGGAAGGGTAGGCCGTGAAGGTTCCGGAGAAAATGGGCGGTCACACGCTGGAAGGGCCCGCCCGCACGCCCCGGGGCTATACTCGACGGCGATGACAGAGAGCCGGACCGCCACCGTCGACCCGCCTGCGCAGGGCGTGAAACCGAGAGTCTTCTCGGGCATGCAGCCCACCGGTAACCTCCACCTGGGCAACTATCTGGGGGCCCTCAAGCAGTGGGTCGAGAAGCAGGACGAACGGGACAACATCTTCTGCATCGTCGACCTGCACGCCCTGACCATCCCCGAGTCGGTAGATCCGCGTGAGCTGAAGCGCAACTCGCGCCGCGTCGCCGCCCTCTACCTGGCGGCTGGCATCGATCCCACGAAGAGCCTGCTCTTCGTTCAGTCACACCTGCACGAACACACCGAGCTCACCTGGATCCTCGAGTGCATGACACCGCTGGGCTGGCTGCAGCGGATGACCCAGTTCAAGTCGAAGGGGAAGGGTTCGCAGAGCGTGGGCAGCGGCCTGCTCGTCTACCCGGTCCTGCAGGCTGCCGATATCCTGCTCTACGATGCCGAGCTCGTGCCGGTAGGCGAGGACCAGGTACAGCACATCGAACTCACCCGCGACATCGCGACCCGCTTCAACCACCTCTTCGGAGACGTCTTCGTGCTGCCCAAGGCGGTAGTCCCCCAGTACGGCGCGCGCGTGATGGGCTTCGACGATCCCGAGGTGAAGATGAGCAAGTCGCTGGCGCACCGCGGGGGCCACGCCGTACACCTGCTCGATGACGACAGGACGATCAGGAAGACGGTCATGTCGGCGGTCACCGACTCGGGGCGCGAGACCCGCTTCGAGCAGGCTTCTCCCGGAGTCAGGAACCTGCTTTCGCTCTACCAGACACTGCGCGAGGTGAGCCCCGAAGAGGTTGAGCGGACGTTCGAAGGGAGCGGCTACGGCGACCTGAAGAAGGCGGTGCTCGAGGCGGTACTGGACACCATCCGACCGATACGCGAACGCTACGAAGAGCTGATGGCGCAGCCGCAGGCGCTCGACGAGATCCTCGAAGCTGGGGCGAACAGGGCCCGCGCGATCGCCGCACCGACACTGGAGCGGGTGAAGGCGGCGGTCGGCGTCGGCTGATAGCTTCCACGATGGCCAGGCGAAGCGGGACCGGGTGATGGCCCACCTGCTCTTCCTCTTCCTGGATGGCGTCGGTCTAGGGACCGACGATCCGCAGGCGAACCCGTTCGCCGCTGCGCGCTCCCCCTTCCTCCGGAACCTGCTGGGTGGTTCGCTCCGCGAGGGCGTGAGCGCGAGCAACGCCCAGGTTGTCGTCCGCGGGCTCGACGCGACGCTGGGACAGCCTGGCCTCCCTCAGTCAGCTACCGGCCAGGCAACGCTGCTGACCGGTACGAACTGCGCTGCGATCATGGGCAGACATTACGGCCCCTGGCCCGGGCCGACTCTGCGCAAGCTGCTCGACAGGTCGACCCTCTTCAGCGAGGTGTTGGCGGGAGGGGGCGACGCGCTGCTCGTCAACGCTTACCCTCCGGGCTACTTCGCGGCTATCGAGAACGGTCGAGCGCGCACCAACGTCCCCGTTCACGCCGCGCTCGCTGCCGGTCTGGCCCTGCCCGACCTGAGCGACTACGCGCGAGGGGAGGCCGTGGCGGCTGACCTCACAGGCGAGTACTTCGTCAGCGTCGATGCGAGACTTCCGGTGCACCGGCCAGCCGAGTCGGGCGAACTCCTCGCACGGCTGGCCCTCGGCCGCGAGTTCACCTTCTTCGACTACTGGCCGAGCGACAGGGCCGGCCACCGGGCGCCCTTCGACGAGGCGGTGCAGCTGGTCGAGCGGCTCGACTCGTTCATCGAAGGCGTGGTCGGCGCGTTGGAAGATGTGACGCTGCTCATCACCTCGGACCACGGGAACCTGGAGGACAAGGGGACTCGCGGGCACACTCGAGCCAGGGTGCCGCTCATCGCCCTGGGACCGCGGCGGGAGGAGTTCTCGGAATGCGCTTCCCTCGTCGACGTCGCGCCAGCGGTGGGTCGTGTCCTGGGCCTACCGACCGGGGGCGCTTGAGCAACCCGTGCCGGGAGCGCTCGTCACTGGCTCGAGAAGCCTTGTCGCATGTTCAGGGCGTGCCTAGGAGCAGGATCCCTGCTTCGTACCACGCGCCTATCAGCAGCAGGAGCATGGCGATCGGCAACATCAACGCCAGTCGGCTCACCGCCAGCGGGAGGGCCGAGAAGCCGTTCTTCAACAGAGTCCGAAGCAGGATGCCACCTCCGGCCACCACCAGGAAGTAGGCGGTCAGTTCGAGCAGGATGAGGACCGCCACGAAGAGCACCTGAGAACTGCCGAAAGCCCCGACCAGGCCGAAGGGAATCGCCTGGACGTAGAACGACACGACCGACAGCAGGTAGGCGGGGATGCCGAACAGCAGTGCCAGGCTGAAGGTGACCGAGAGGGTAACCACCACGAAGTTCTGATAGAAGGTCACCGCGGCTGCGCGCGACACGTTGCCGCTGCCGTACGCCTCGCTCGCACCGACCGCGGTGATCGCCTGGTTCACGACGGTCAGGGCGGCCTCCTCGCACTCTTCGGGCAGCTGGCTGCCCGTGACCACGCCCAGGGCGAAGACACCGTAGAGCAGGATCATGGTGAACAGCACTACGCCACGGTGCTCACGCAGTACCTGGAGCCCGCGGACCAGCCAGCCGCGAAGGAACGAAGGAGTGAAGAGCAGGTAGAGCACGAGGATGGTGAACGCCCCGAAGATCCAGGCCGTCTCGGGTTGCTGCAGCCACTCCCGACCGTCGTTGCTCAGCCGGTAACCCACCGTCCTAGCGACCCACTCTTCTCCTTCTCGCTCGAGCGTTACCTGGACCACCTCTAGCTGTCCGCCGGGCCTCACCGCGCTGTAGGAGTAGATGCGGGTTCCCTCCTCCTGGGCCGGCAACTGTTGCCGGTCGTCGAGGTTGACCCGCGTTCCCGGCTCCGGGGCCGGATTGGTGATGAGCCCCGGCAGGGTCTCACACAGCTGCGCGGGGGACAACCCGCTCAGCTGCGCCAGTTCAGGAGGTTCCTGCTCGAGCCAGGTCTCGACCGCGCGGTTGGCCGTGACAGCGGGATCGGCCCCGCGCGCGTACTGCGCGCCGGCCCATGAGAGGAGGGTCGCAACGAGAGTGAACAGCAGCGCGACGAAGAGAGCGCGGAAGGCAGGTTCTGAACGACTCATCCGTTAGAGCATACCGTAGGCCCCGCTTCACAACGGACGCGGCCCAGGCGCCTACTGACGTTAGACTGACCGCCGTGGAGCTGAATCGCAGCTGGGTCGTGAACGCCGCTCGCCGCACCCTGGTGGCCCTGCTGCCCGCGTTGGCCCGGCCTGATGACCGGTTCGCCCAGGGCTACCTCGAGCCCGCTGAGTATCGGCTCTACCTGTCCATGGATCCTCGCGACCGGCAGCACGCCTGCCTGGTCGCTCGGCAACTGCTCCAGCGGATGCCCCAGGCGTCCGACGTACTGGTGCGCGCCGCGCTCCTGCATGACGTGGGGAAGTCGGTGCGCCCCTACAATCCGCTCTACCGGATCCTGGTGCACCTCTACGCACCCAGCGACGTGCCGGAGGCTCCGGCCCTGGAGGGATTGCGGGGCGCATGGCAGGTCAAACGCCACCACAGCCGTTATGGAGCCAGGCTCATCCGTGAAGCGGGCGGCTGCGACGAGGTCGCGAGGTTGGTCGAGCGCCACCACGAGCCCGGCGGCGACGCCGGTGCGTCACTGATCAAATCCCTAGATGATGAGACCTGAGGAGCACCTCGACTGGCTCTACCGCCGCCAGCGGCTGGGCGTGACACTGGGACTAGAACGGATCTTGGCGCTGCTCGCTGCGGCGGGCGACCCTCAGCGGACTTTCCGGTCGGTGCTGGTAGGCGGAACCAACGGCAAGGGGAGTACCGCCAAGGTCCTGGCCGAGTGCCTCACGCGATCTTGCGAGCGGGTGGGCCTCTACACCTCGCCGCACCTCAGCCGGATCGGCGAGCGCTTCGTGGTCGACGGGACGGAACTGGGCAGGGAGGACGTTGCCGAGGCGGTCGGCAGTCTGCGGCCGATCGCCGACGAGATCGAGGCGAGCTTCTTCGAGGTCGTGACCGCAGCGGCCTGCCTGCTGTTCGCCAGGGAGCGCGTGGGCTGGGCGGTCATGGAGGTCGGTTTGGGCGGACGGTTCGACGCGACCAACGCGCTCGACCCCGAGCTATCGGTCGTCACCGGAGTCGCCCTGGACCATACCGACCTGCTGGGGGAGACGGTCGCCCTGATAGCCCGGGAGAAGGCGGGGATACTGCGACAGGGCCGGCCGGCACTGACCGGCGCCAGCGGCGACGCTCTGGTCGCCCTCCGCGACGCGGCCGCCGTCTCTGGCGCGCCTCTATGGGTGTTGGGCGAAGAGATCGTGGTGAGGGGCGAGCAGCTTGGCTGGCAGGGGCAGAGGATCGCCGTCACCTGTCCGGCAGGCAGCGTCGAGGCCGTTTCTCCGCTCGTGGGGGAGCACCAGCAGCCGAATCTGGCGCTGGCTGCGGTCGCGGCCTTGAGGCTGGGAGTCCGCCGGGACGCGGTGGAGCAGGGGTTGGCGCGGGCTCGCTGGCCGGGGCGGCTCGAGAGGATCCGGTGGCGTGGCCGCTGGGTCGTCTTCGACGGGGCCCACAACGCCGAGGCCGCGGCGGTCCTGGCGAAGAGCCTGGCCCGCCTGGAGGAGGAACCGTTCACGCTGGTCGCCGGCATGGGCTCGGATAAGGACATCGCGGCCCTGGTGACGGCACTGGCGCCGTTGGCCGGCACGGTTTTCGCTACCGGGGCCCGCCAGAGCCCCCGCGCGCGGCCGCCTCGAGATGTCGCCGAGGCGTTCGGCGGGGACGCCCTGCCCGTCGACGACCCGGTCGAGGCTCTCGACAGAGCCGTGGCCGCGACGAGAGTAGGGGGGACGGTGGTGGTGGCGGGAAGCCTCTACCTCGTGGGTGAACTGCGGCCGCACGTCACGGGTGAGGGGCTCGAGACGGCCGAGCGGTGGCAGTAGTCCGGCCGATCAGCTGGTCCGCCGACTTCGCGGCGAACTGAGGTGCTTGTAGACCACGATCCCGGCGATGACGAGCACGCTCGTGAGGATGGCGAAGGCGCGGTCCTGGTCCACTCCGCTGGGCAACAGCACCGCCATCACCACGGCTGGATAGGCGGCTATGGCTACCAGCGCCGAGAGCGTAGTGCGCCTGGTGATCAGCACCAGCGCGATCAGCAGCAGCAGAGTGTAGAGCGCGGCAACCGGGTAGACGGGCAACGCGACGCCCAGGGTCGTGGCCAACGCCTTCCCGCCCCGTAGCCCTGCGAAAGCCGACCAGGCGTGCCCTGCGACGGCGCCGGACCCTGCGGCCAAGGGCATGACCAGGCGCGTAGCGTCGCTCGAGTCGGTCGTGAGGAGTTGGGCGATGACCACCGGTGCGGCCCCCTTGGCGATGTCCAGCAGGAAAACGACAACGCCCGGCAGCCAGCCGATGTTGCGGGCGGTATTCATCGCGCCCATGTTCCCGGAACCCACCTCGAATATGTTGCGCCCGGAGAGCCTCGCTACGACCACGGCGCTGGGGAAGGACCCGAAGATGTAGCCGAGGCCCAGGCCCGCGAACAGGTCAAACACCGGCCGCTGCCTCCGGCCGGGGCCGGTCGGCTAGACTCCGCAGCTCGCCGACGTGATAGGAGAGGTAGCGCGAGAGCGCGAGCCAGTGTGTCCGCCGGTCGCAGAGCGGCAGCTCGAGGGCCGCGTGCATGTCCCCCTCGACCAACCCGGCCAGTTCTGCGCCAGCGACCCGGCCCAGTTCGAAGCCTGCCCCGCACTCGCTGCAGAGGAGCGCGCCGGTTCCCACGTCCAGCCGATCGAGGGGGAGTTCGCGCCCACAGCCGCCGCACGGGCTGCAGCGTGGCGCCAGCCCAGCCTGGCCCAACAAGCGCCAGGCGTAGAGCAGGGCCACTCGTTCCGGGTCGGGGTGGCGGTTGAGACCGCGCAAGCCGGAAGCGAGGTAGTGGTAGAGCGGTTCGCCGATATTGACGTCGACCGTGAGAGCGTCGGCTAGCTCGGCCAGGATGTGCGCGAAGGGGTAGACAGCCGGATCGGAGAGCCTGGAGAGGGCGCCGTTCAGGCGCACCTGGGTGAGCAGAGCGAGGTCCTCCTCACGGCGCCGGTAGTACTGCACGGTTACGTCGTGGAAGAGGCTGAGGCGCCCGACGTTGCCTCCGGGCAGCTTCCCCTTGCGGGCGATGCCCCGCCACTTCCCTTCCTCGGCCAGCAGGGTGACCACCACGTCGCCGGAGGGGAGGGCCTGACGGCGGATGACGATGCCGTGACCTAGCCGGTAGCGAGTGCTCACCCGTTCATTGTACGGCCGTGCCTTGCTCTGGCTCAGTCCGCCGGCGCCCACAGCAGGACCGAGGGGCGCACCGGCTGGCAGGCGACCTCCAGACCCGCCGGGAGCCGCAGGGCGTCGCCTTCGGCGAGTATCCGGAAGTCGCCGTGGGGCAGATCGACGATGAGTTCTCCGGCAAGCAGCAGTAGCCAGCGGCCTTCGGCGAGCGTGGAGCTGGTCCGCGTTTCGAGCAGCGACACCTCGAAGCGTGTTCCCGGTACCGACTGGGGCGCCCCGGCGCCGGTACGGGCCAGACCGGGCAGGTTCAGAGGCTTCTCGACCCGTCGAGAGGGGTCGGAGCGGCTCACCGGGCGCCGACCGGCTCGCCCCGCTCGTTCCCCGCGTCCTCCGCCGCCTTGCGGGCACGGCCGAAGGCCATCCTGAGTTTGAACATGCCCTTCTTGTGCAGCGCCCTGACGTCCTCCTCCGACAGGCCGAGGGTATCGGCGACCTCTGCCACCTCCTGCTCGGGTCCGTCCATCCCCTCGAGCCGCCGGACCACCTGGGCCGTGTCGGCCTCTAGCTCGTCCAGGTGCCTCTTCAGTTCGGCCGGCGTGGCCTTCGGCCCGCTCGACTTCTTGGCGCTCTTGCTGGCGCCTTTCCTGCCACCCGTCTTCTTCTTGCCGCCAGCGCTCTTCGAACGGCCGCCCCGCTTCTTCCCGCCGCCCTCCTGGGCCAGCTTGGCTTCACGCGCGGCCAGCAGTTCGAGCGCTTCGTCGAGGGTAAGGCCTTCGGGGTCCTGACCCTTGCTCAGCGAGGCGTTGGTCTTGCCATGCTTCACGTAGGGGCCGTAACGGCCCGAGTAGAGGCCGACCTCCTCACCCGTCTCCGGGTGCTTGCCCAACACCTTGAGCGGTTCGTTGCGCCCGCGTTTCTTCGCCAGCAGCTCCAGGGCCCGGTCGAGGCCCACCTCGAGCACGTCGTCCTCGGGCCTCAGCGAGGCGAATTTACGGCCGTGCTTCACGTACGGTCCGTAGGGGCCGATGCTCGCTTCGATGGGTTCACCCGTTTCGGGGTGGGTGCCCACCTCGCGCGGCAGCGAGAGGAGCCTGGCTGCCAGTTCAGGACCCACCTCGCCTGGGTCGACGCCACGTGGGATCGAGATCCGCTTCGGCTTCCCGCCGTCCGGGGCCTCCTCGCCCAACTGGAGGTAGGGTCCGTAGCGCCCGCGCTTGAGCAGCATCGGGGTATCGGTGCCCGGGAACTCGCCCAGAACCAGGTCCCCTTTGTTCCCCTCGACCAGCATGCGCTCGAGGTCGTCCCGGGTCAGGTCGGCGGGGGCCACGTCTTCAGGTATCGACGCGGTCGCCCGCTCGCCTTCGATCTCGCCCTCGACGTAGGGCCCGAAGCGTCCCACCCGCACCACGTAAGGGTCCCACTTCTCCGAGCGGATGGTGGAGATCTCGCGAGCGTCGATCTTCTCGAGGCCGCCCTGGACCCGCGACTCGATACCCTCCTCGCCCTGGTAGAAGTCCTTCAGGTAGGGGGTGGCGTCTATCAGGCCCGCCGCGATGTCGTCCAGAGCCTGTTCCATGTTCGCTGTGAACTCGGTGTCTACCAGTTGACGGAACTGGTGCTCGAGCAGGTTGTTGGTGGCGAACGCCGTGAAGGTGGGAATCAGTTGACTGCCGCCCTTGCGCGCGTAGCCGCGGTTGATGACGGTGTCGATGATGGAGGCGTAGGTGGAGGGACGGCCGATCCCCTCGCTCTCGAGCAGTTTCACCAGTGACGCCTCGGTGAACCTGGCGGGAGGCTTGGTCTCGTGGCCCGTGGCTTCCACGCCGAAGCAGTCGAGGTCGTCGCCTTCCGACAGTGGCGGAAGCGGCTGCTCGCGCTCCTCGAGGGCGGCGTCGGGATCGTCGCTACCCTCGACGTAGGCGCGGAAGAAACCGGGGAAGACGGTGGTGCGGCCGCTCGCCCTGAAGGTCGCGGTCTCGCCGCCTGACAGTTGGGCTTCGATGGTGGCGGTGACGAACTTGAGGCGGGCTTCTGCCATCTGGCAGGCGACGGTGCGTTTCCAGATGAGTTCGTAGAGCTGCTTGTCGCGGCCCGACAGCTGGAGCGCATCGGCGGTGCGCATCTCGCCACCGGCGGGGCGGATGGCCTCGTGGGCCTCCTGCGCGCTCTTCGACTTGGTGGAGTACTGCCGGGGCTGATCGCTCAGGTACTCCTTGCCGTAGAGCGACTCGATCGCCCGGCGACTCCCTGTGATCGCCTCCCGTGAGAGGTTGGTCGAGTCGGTGCGCATGTATGTTATGTAGCCGTTCTCGTAGAGGCCCTGGGCGATGCGCATGGTGTCGCGAGCCGAGAGGCCCAGCTTGCGGCTGGCCTCCTGCTGCAGTGTCGAGGTGGTGAATGGCGGAGCAGGGGAGCGCTTGGCCGACCGCTCTTCGACCTTGCCGACGGTGAACGGCGCGTCCTTCGCTCGAGCTGCGATCTGCCGGGCCCTGTCCTCGGCCAGGAGCAGCACGTCGCGACCCGCCTGCAGACCGTCTTTCAGCTTGCCGCTCTCGGGATCGAAGTCCCGTCCGCTGGCGATCCTCACGCCGTCGTGGTGGGTGAGGACGGCGTCGAACCTGGAGTTGACCTGACCGCTGGTTACCGCCGGTGTCGCGGCGGCGGGCGCGAGGGCCGCCTTCAGGTCCCAGTAGCTGGCTGGGACGAAGCGAAGGCGCTCCTGCTCGCGCAGGACCATCAGCCTCACTGCGACGCTCTGCACGCGGCCGGCCGAGAGCTTGGGAGCGATCTTCTTCCAGAGGAGTGGGGAGATCGAGTAACCGACGAGGCGGTCGAGGACTCTCCGGGTCTCCTGGGCATCTACGAGGTGGCGGTCGATGTTGCGGGTCTCTTCGAGCGCGTTGAGTATGGCGTCGGCGGTGATCTCGTGGAAGACCATCCGCTTCACCGGGACCTTGGGGTCGAGCAGTTCGACGAGGTGCCAGCCTATCGATTCGCCCTCGCGATCCTCGTCAGTCGCGATGTAGAGTTCGCTGGCGTCCTTGAGCGCCTTCTTGAGCTGGCTCACGACCTGCTTCTTGCGCGGCGAGACGACGTAGAGCGGCTCGAAGCCGTCGTCGATCCTCACGCCCAGCCTGGCCCACGGCTTGCTCTTGAGCTCCTCAGGTATCTCCGCGGCGTTGGCCGGGAGGTCGCGAACGTGACCCATGCTGGCTTCGACCTGGTACTCGCCAGGCAGGAAACGCCGAATCGTTCGTGCCTTGGTGGGCGATTCGACGATGACTAGCTTCTTCGGTGTTGCCTTGCTCACTTAGCATCCCCTCGGAAAACGCCGGGCCATTATAAGGACGCATCCGACCATGTCAAGAATCGCGCGACAGAGAAAATTGCCACCCGGCTCGGACCGAAGTGACCGGGCAGGACCACGGGTGGACGTGCCCCGGACGTCGATCTAGACCGGCCGGCGGTGGCTTATCGCCCTGCCGAGGGTAACCTCGTCGGCGTATTCGAGGTCGCCGCCCATCGGCAGGCCGTAGGCGATACGGGAGACGCTGATTCCCTTCTCGACCAGCGCTCTGGCGAGGTACATCGCGGTCGCCTCTCCTTCGACGGTCGTCGAGGTCGCCAGGATCACCTCCGGCGAAGCGGCCAGGCGCTCGAAGAGCCGGCCGATCGTCAACTGGTCGGGGCCGACCCCGTTCATCGGGGAGAGTGCCCCATGGAGTACGTGATAGAGGCCGCTGTACTCGCCGCTCCGCTCGATCGCCAGCAGATCGGCCGGCTGCTCGACCACACAGAGGAGGGCACGGTCGCGCGACGGGTCGCTGCACACCGAGCAGCGCTCGTCCCCGCGGGTCATGACGTTGAAGCACTCCGGGCAGCGGTCGAGTGTCAGTTTCGCTTCTGAGATCGCGCTGGCGAGAGCGAGCACCTCTTCCTCCGGACGGTTGAAGAGGTAGAAGGCAAGTCGCTGCGCGCTTTTCGGTCCAATTCCAGGTAGCCTGCCGAGCTCTCGGATCAGATTGATCAGCGTCGGCGGGAACTTCAGAACATGCCTCCCAGGCCGCCGAGGCCACCCATGCCGCCCATCGCCTGACCCATCTCGCTCTCCTGGAGCTCCTTCGCCTTGCGCTGGGCGTCGGCCACGGCAGCCGTAACCAGGTCCTCGAGCATGTCCGCATCTTCTGGATCGATGACGCTCGGGTCTATCTTGACGGCGGTCACGGTGCCCTCGCCGTTGGCCGTGGCGACCACCATCCCGCCGCCCGCGCTCCCCTCCACGCTCATCCCGGCCAGCTTCTGCTGCGCCTCCTGCATCTTCTGCTGGGCCTTCTGAGCTTCCTTCATCAGCTTCTGGATGTTCATATCGCCGCCAGTCTACATCGCGTTCCGGCCGTTCCGAGTTCTTCGCCGGAGCGCCGATCCGTCGCCTCACGGGGCCCGGCACCCTCGCCAACACGTCCTGCCCTACGAGTCCTCCTCGTCTTCTGCCGGGGCCTCGGCCGTCGCCGCGATGTCGTCTTCGTCGCCGGGCTCGTTGATCTCCTCGATCGAAACTATGCGGCCGGGGAACAGGGCCTGCACCACCTCGAAGGCAGGCTCGTCGATGCCCGGTTCCGACGTGTCGTCTTTCGGGAGCCTCGCCTCATCCGGAGCGGCGGAGACCTCCTCGCGTGGAGGCCGGTCGGGTTGGCGCCTCACCTGCCGCTGCTGGCCCCGCGAGGGCGGGTGCGGCTCCTGCGCCTCCTCCCAGAACCCCGGGGGGAGTTCCTCCTCGACGAACCGTTCACTGGACTCGTCCATCGCCGGTCGGCTGGCATCCGGCTCATCCTCGTCCTCTTTCTGTTCGGCTTCGTTCGGGACGTTCCCTTGGGGGCGTCCCGCTACGACTTTTTTGGGTGCGCGCCTCCGGGGCCCTCGATCGAAAGCCGGTAGCCGGGGCCCGCCACCTCCTCGATGAGGCTGGCCAGCTCCTCTTCGCGCTTCTTGAGCTCCGTGTAGTGGAACTTGTGCGTCTCAGAGTAGCGGATCACTACCTCGTTGCCCTCGACGCTCTCCCGGGCGGGCATGAGGAACGCCTTGAGCTGGGGTCCGGCAGCGCTCCTGACGGCGTGCCAGTCGAACCTGCCGCCCGCTCGGCCGGCGCTCTCGTCGGATTTGTCCGACGATGCCGGGGCGCCCGCCTTTCTGCCTCCGGCCTTCGGCGTCGGGCCGCGGCCGGTCGGGTCGAAGGAGGGGAGGCCCTCCTCCTCATTCGACGTGGGCGAGTTCCCGGATGCGACCTCAGTCTTCGCGGAGCGGGCGTTCCCGGTCGCGGTCGCACCCGCACCGGCATGCTTCGCTGGCGCCCGGTCGTCCGGAGTCGGGGGTGTCGAGGAAGTATGCCGCGCCCCTGTGGCTGCTCCCGCGACTGCTGCTTGGGCAGCCGTAGCCGCGACGTTTCCGGTAATCGCGTTGTAGCCCTTCAGAAGCGCCACCTCGAGGCTGTAGAGGTCATCGCGGCGGATGAACCGGTCCTGCTCGTCGTCGAGGGCGTGGATGAGTCGCAGCAGCGCGGACCTCTCCAGGGGAAGGCGGAACTCGCCGGCAGGAGTGGGATCGTCGACGCCGAGGTCGGCCCGCAAGGCGTCGCGAAGGACGGTGCCCAGGTTGTCGGCCAGGCTGCGGGGGGCGAAGCCGTCCCGGTAGAGGGACTCGGCCTGCGTCATCACTGCTTCCAGGTCGCCTTGGGCCAACGCGGCCGCGAGCTGCTGCATGCGGTGGACGGGAGGCAGTCCCAGCGCCTCCTCTGCCGCCGCAAGGGTGATCGTGGCTCCCGGAGTGAGGAGCCGCTCGAGAAGCGATTCGGCGTCACGCATCGCGCCATCGGCCGCACGCGCGAGGAGCGCCAACGCCTCCGGTTCGGCCTCGATCCCGTTCCCCGCCTCTGTGCAGAGCCGCTCGAGCTTGCCGAGGATCTCCGCTTCGGTATGCCGCCTGAAGCGGAAGTGCTGGCAGCGAGACAGCACCGTCGGAGGCAGCTTCTCCGGTTCCGTCGTGGCAAGCACGAATACCAGGCCGGGCGGTGGCTCTTCGAGCGTCTTGAGCAGAGCGTTGGCCGCCGCCTTGCTGAGCATATGCGCTTCGTCGAGGATCCAGACCCTGGTCCCGCCCCTCATCGAGGCGAGACTGGTCTTCTCACGCAGATCGCGAACGTCATCTACCGAATTGTTCGACGCGGCGTCGAGTTCTATCACGTCTGGATGGTGGCCCTCCCGCACCATCCGGCACCCGTCGCACTTGCCGCACGGCTTGGGCGAGGTCGCCTCGGCTTCACAGTTGAGCGCCATCGCCAGCAGCCTCGCGGTGGTCGTCTTGCCCACTCCCCGGGGGCCGGAGAACAGGTAGGCGTGACTGGGGCTGCCGCGCTCCAGGGCAGCCAGCAGCACGTCCTTCACGTGCTCCTGGCCCACTACTTCGGCGAAGGTAGCGGGGCGCGCGCGTTGATAGAGGGCTGCCATCCGGCCAATCGTACCACCAGGAAATTCTTGCTCCGGGCTTGTGGACGGCCATGAGATGCCGCAGTCGACGGGATTCCGGGTAACATTGACCATGGCGGCCGAATCTTCCGCCCACTCCCCGCTGGGACTCGCTCTGGGCGGGGGCACGGCCAGGGGCTTGGCGCACGTGGGTGCGTTGAAGGTGCTCGAGTCGAAGGGCCTGGCGCCCGATGTCATCGCCGGCACCTCGTACGGCGCGGTGATCGCTGCGCTCTACGCCATCGGCATGCCGGCCGTGGAGCTCGAAGACCTCGTTCGCCGCCAGAACATCCTCGAACTCTGGTCGACCGGCCTCGACTTCGGACTGCACCGTGGCAGCTTCATCCACGGCCGGCGACTCGAACGGTGGCTCGACCGGAAAGTCTTCTTCGGCGCCACGTTCGCCGACTGCATGATGCCGCTCGCAGTCGCCTGCACCGACGTCGCTACCGGCGAACTGCATGTTCTCCGCGAGGGGTCGCTGGCCAAGGCCGTGGTAGCGTCCTCGGCCCTGCCCGCCATCTTCGCACCGGTCGTGATAGACGGCCGCGTGCTCATAGACGGCGGTTTCGTCGAAGCGGTACCTTTCCGCGCCCTGCAGACCCTGAATCCTCGAACGGTCATAGGCATCCACGCCGGCGTCGATCCGGAGAGTTCGGCCCTGGTTCGGATGCTGCGCCGCCTCGCGGCCTCACGGGTCGGAGTCGCCTGGGCACGGATGACCGACGGCCTGGTCCCGACCACCTCGCTACGAAGCCTCGCCCGCGGCATCTCCTGCGCCCTGGCCTCCTACTCGTGCGAGCAGAGGGTCCCGCCCGGAGCGATGCTCGTACGCGCCGATCCCCCGCTCAGCTGGTGGGACTTCCACAGGTCCCCGGAAGCGATTGCTGCCGGTGAAGCGGCGATGAGACGAGCGCTCGAGAAGTGGCCACTAAGCGCTTCCGCCACGCGCCAACCGAAGGCATGAGCGGCAGCAGCGCACGGGTCGGCATGCCCGTCGGAAGGCCAGGGTGAGCCGGATCTACGTCTTCCGCAACCTCGCTGTACAGCCGTGGTGGCGAGCCCTTACGGCTCTCGAGAAGTCGTTGGAGGTGGGCCGGCAGCGGGGACCATCGCCCGCCTCCCGGGTCGCCCGGAGGGTCGAGGGCCGTTACGTCGACCTCGTCTCTGCCCTCATCTCGGGGGGACACGCCTCCCTGGCTCATGCCGCCGCACGGGCCCTCCTGGAGGGCGAACAGCTCCTGGCCAACGGCTCGGTCGGTCTTCCCACAGGGTTGCGGGCCGCTGCGCTCCTCGACCTGGAGCTCGTCCGGGATCTCATCGAGGAACCGTGGCAGGACCGGGCCGAGGCACGCTCCGGAGAGGAACTCCCGCCCCTCTGCGGGCTCGCCGGTGCACCGCCTCCCGGCTCCCTGCCCAGCGCGAGCGAAGTCGAGACCTGGGCTCGCAGGATCGGTGAAGAGACGCCGGAGGAGCTGCTGCCCGCACTGGTAGAGCGGTACCGCCGGGCAGGAACCGGAATTTTCGCCGGCTACCTGGCGTTCCACTGGCGCGGCGACGAACTCGAGGGGATCGCCCGACCCGCTCGCGACCGGCACGAGGAGCTGGTCGCACTGGAGCCGCAACTCGAGCGGCTGACGGCCAACATCGAGCGTTTCCTGTCGGGCCGGCCGGCGCTCCATACTCTTCTCTACGGGCCGCGGGGCAGCGGCAAGTCGACGGCCGTGAGGGGCCTGCTGGGCCGCTACGCCGACCGCGGCCTCCGCCTCGTCGAGGTTCCTCGCGACAGCCTCGCCTCCCTCCCCCGGCTTGCCGCGCGGCTCGGCCAGGCGGCGCACCGGTTCGTGCTCTATGTCGACGACCTCTCCTTCGAGAGCGGCGACGGCGGCTACCAGCCGCTCAAGACGCTTCTCGAGGGGAGCCTGAGCGAGCGACCGGGTAATGTCCTGCTGCTCGCTACCAGCAATCGTCGGCACCTGGTGAGGGAGAGCCTTAGCGACAGGCCGATGCCCGAGTCGGACGACGTGCACGGCTGGGACACGACCAACGAACGGTTGGCGCTGGCGGACCGCTTCGGCCTCACCATCACCTTCCCCGCCGCTGACCAGCGGAAGTACCTGACCATGGTGCGAGAGCTTGCGAGGATCAGCGGCGTACGGTTGCCCGAGGGGCAGCTCGACGAGGCCGCGATCAGGTTCGCCGAGTGGGGGAACGGCTATTCAGGGCGAACCGCGCGCCAGTTCATCGATACTTTGGTGTGATCCCGACCTCGGTTCATCGATCTCCCGGTGCGACCGCGCCGGTAGTTCATCGATCTCCGGCTTGGACCGGTCCCGTCAGCTCGGCGACCTCGCTGCTGCGGACCAGCTCCGCGGCCAGAGCGTACGCCTCGCCTCGCGTCAGCTGCTCGTCGTTGCCCACCTGCAGGCCGTTTCCGATGGCAGCGAGGCCGGCTTCCGCGCATCGGCCCAGGTGGCAGGCCGCCAGCCGGGTGAGCTCTAGCGCTTCACCGTGGCTGAGGCCCCCTTCGGGCAGGCCGACCTTGGCGACCAGCTGCTGGCCGCCCAGAGGATCACCGAAGAACCTGTCGAGTACGTTGCTGAGCAGGTAGAGGTAGCTGAGCTGTGTCACCGGTTCGTCCAGGTTCGGGTCGTTGTCGTAGCCACCGACAGCCAGTCCGCGACTCAGCATGAGCCGGTAGGCCCGGTAGTGCGGGTGTCGGCTGGGCCCGACGGGTTCCCGTTCCACTAGCGGCGGGAGATAGGCCCCGCGCGCCAGCAGCAGGTCGCGCAACCCGGCGACGATCCGCGGGTCGGAGGCTACCTCGGCGGGCGACAGGCCATGATCGGCAGCGATCGCAGCTGCCAGTCCGACCGCTTCAGCTACGTTCATGCCGAAGGGAACGACCCGTGCGCTGGAGGCGGCGATCGGGTCGTAGCCGGCGCTCTTGCCAACGACCCAGAGGCCGTCGGGGCGCAGCGGCACCGCGACGCAGAGTCGCACGCCGTACACGTCGGGCGCGCCGAAGACGTAGCCGGAATCGAACTGCGTCAGAACCTGGACGTCGAGCGGGTAACCGCCCGCGGCGATCGCCTGATCGGTCACACGGTTGTCCAGCACGTCGTCCACGCTCAGGATGCAGCGGGCCTCGAGGTGACGGCTCTCGCGGATGTACAGCCGGGGCGCGGCGCCGGCGTAGGTGGCGTCCTCGAAGCCCGGCAACTCCTCAGCGAGGTACTCGACGATCCGTGGGGCCTCCGCTTCGGCCCGAGCCCTGCCGTTGGCGATGCTCTGCGGATCGAAGGGGTCGATGCCGTGGATGAGGAGGGCGTTGACGAGAACGGTGCCGTCATCCTGCAGGCCAAGATTGAGACCACGCAGGCGCAAACCCCAGGTTCTCGGCTGATAGGCGGCAGGGTAACCGCCGAAGTGCCCCCACGCTACGCGATCGTCGATGCTGGCGTACGACCTTCCGCGGGCGCGTACCGCTTCGGACAGCGCCTGCCAATCGACTCCGTCGATGCGGAAGACGAGCGTGTCCACCATCCGTTCATCCAGCCCGATAGAGGAGAAGCCGACGCTGAAGGGTGCGCCAGCCGCGGCGGCGAACTCCATCTCGGCGGTGCCGTCCACGACCTGAGCGGCCGGGTAGGCGACCCCGCCGCTGGCGACACCGGTGACCGTTCCGGCGGCGACCACGGGCGTGATCGGCTCGGCGTCCAGCCTCACTTTCACCCCGGCGTCCGTGAGGAGCCGGGCGAAGGCCGCCTCGGCCCGCTCGACGTCGAACGAGTGGCCGCCCCCGACCAGCTCCCACCAGCGCGCGAACAGCCCCTGCTGCAGGTTGACGGGCTGAGTGCGCAGGTCGAGGACGTTCAACTGTCCCAGGACGAACAGGCCGCCCAGGCGCTCGTCCTCGCTGAGCAGCAGCGTCTCGGCTCCCGCCTCGGCCGCCGCGACCGCTGCCGCGATCGCCTCCGGTTCGGAACCCACCACGATTACGTCGTAGCCGCCCAGCTCCTGCATGGTCGCCTGAGCGAGAGCGGCCCCGGCCAGAAGCGCCAGCAGCAACGCGACAATTGCGGCCCTCACCGGCTGCCCCCGACGGGGACGCCCTCGAGCAGCTCGGTCACGATCCTCGGCGCTGCGTCCGGGCGGCCTAACCTGCGGGCCGCTTCGCTCATCGCCCGACGCCTCTCGGCATCCCCGAAGAAGCGACCGAGCTTCAGCTCGAGGGTGCTGAGCGGGTCGAGCCGCATGCCGGCGCCATGCTCCAGCAGATAGTTCGCGTTCGCCTCCTCCTGCAAGGGGTAGGGATCCACCACGGCGAACGGGAGGCCTGCGGCGAGCGCTTCGCTGGTTGTGAGTCCACCCGGCTTGCCGATGATCAGGTCGGCGGCGGCCATCAGGCGGGGGATCTCCTCTGAGTAGCCCACCACCTCGAACGACACCAGCCCCTGAGCGTCGGCAACCGCCTTGCGGGCGCGCTGCAGCAGTTCCGGGGTGCGTCCGCAGACGATGATCGCGTGCAGGTGGCAGCGCAGGCCGCGGAGCCGCTCGAGCATGTTGCCGAGGACCTGCGCTCCCATGCCGCCCGCCATCACCAGGACCAGGTCGCGGTCCAGCTGGAGAGCCAGCCTCCGCCGCGCCTCCTCCTTGCTCTCGAGCGAGCGGAAGCGACTGTCGATGGGTATCCCGGTTACCCTCACTCGTTCGGACTTCACGCCCAGCGACACCAGATGCGCCCGCACTTCGTCGGCGGCGACGAAGTAGCGGTTCACCTCGGCCTGCAACCAGAGCCGGTGAGCGGCGAAGTCGGTGACGACCACCGCCTGCGGCCCGGGAAGCTTGTGCCCCAGAGTGCTGAGGATCTCTGCCGGCAGGAAATGGGTATGGACCAGCAGATCGGGCTTGTAGCCGGCGATGGTGCGAGGCAGGTGATAGGAGATGAGCCGGGTCAGCCGCGAACGCAACCGCAGATGCCGCAGGCGGGTCCGTTGCGGACCGCGGTCGAGCCGCTTCCCGAGCCAGTCGACCAGATCGGGGGCGGTGCGAACGAGATCGAAGTACGCCTGCCGGTAGAGGCGTCGGAAGGGAACGGTGGTGTAGTCGAGGAGGTCGACGTGGAGCGTTTCGGTGTGGCGTGCCGCGAAGGCAGCTTCGAGCGCCCGTCCTGCTGCGACGTGCCCGCCTCCGATGGATGCGGAGGTGATCAGCACACGATCAGGGGGGCCAGGCACGGTGGAAGTCTATCAGCCAGGACTTCACCTTCAGGAGCGAGAATGCCTCATGGAGGTCATATCTGGGCGGTGGTAGCATGGCGCGACTAAGGAGGTCCCGATGCGCGTCCTGATGGCGCTGATTCCACTTCTCCTCTTGGCCGCCTGCGTCCCCGAAGGGCAGCCGAGACTCCATGAGATCGTCCTCTACGGTGCCGAGAACGCGCGCATCAGCTACCTCTACGGTGCCCCCACAAGCTTGATGCTGGGAGAAAGGGAGATAGCGCTGGAGCGTGGTTCCGCCGAGTCGGCGGACCCGCTCGCTCTCGCCGAAGCGCTCGCCATCGACGGGGAGCCGTACCTTCGTGAAGCGGTAGCGCCTCTGGGGGCGCCGCCTACTCAGGTGAGCCCGCTCGCGAGGAGCAGCGACCTGCTGGTCCGGGTGTTCGAGGACACCGGCCCGATCGTCTACTACGACGGGCGGATGTGGTTCACCCTGCTGGGGGATGGTCGTGAGGGCATGAACACCAGGGTCGTTCCGCGCCCCCGTATCGGCGCACTGAGAGGGGTCGGCGACCTGACCCGCGCCGAGGCCGACGCGCTCAGCGCCTACCTGGAGGAGAAGGGACCCGTCGCCGTGACCCTGCTTGACCAGATCCCTGCCAGGCGACGGAGCGCCGACGGGGTCGAGGAGTATCTGCGGACCGGACTCTTCCTCCAGACGGACTTCGACGTCAGCACCGCCTCCCAACCTCGACGCCAGCGGCAGGAGGTGGTGTGGGAAGTGATGGCCCAGGGGAACCAGGCCGTCGGCTTCGAGCAGCAGAGCTTCTTCCTCGTCCGCGATCAGGCGACCCTGCTCAGCCTCTGGAACAGGGCGCACGGTTCACAACTCCAGGTGCCACCCGTACCCGATGCTGATTTCTCGCGCGAAACCGTGGTCGCCCTGTTCCTGGGCACCAAGCCCACGGGCGGCTACGCCATCGAGGTCGAGAGAGTATCGCTGGTCGACGGCGACCTGTTCATCGACGTCGCGATACGTGAGCCCGGGGCCGGTGCCATCACCACGCAGGCCATCACCAGCCCCTGGGTGATGGTGCGGATACTGAGGGGCGGCATAGACACGGCCTGGATTCGGGAGGCGGGAAGCGAGAGGCTGATAGGCGCGGCCGTTCCCTCCCTCTAGGCGAACGCCGGCTGTCGCCTCGGGGACCGGCTACTGCCGGGTGGCGCGTTCACCGTCCTCTCCGTCCGCCAGCCGCCGCTGCATCTCCTCACCGGCGCCTGCCTTGGGCTCAGGTGAGCGAATGCGGATCGAAGAGCCGCCCGTACTCCTCGCCGGCATAGCGGTCGGTCATGCCGGCCAGGTAATCGGTTACCGAACGGACCAGGCCGCGCTTCTCGACGGTGGCCCGGATCTCCTCCGGGAGCATGTCAGGCGTCTCCACGTACGCTTCGAAGATCCGCTCCAGGATATGGTCGGCCTTCCTGGTCATCCTTATAAGACGGAAGTGGAAGTAGAAGTTATCGTAGAGGAACCCTTTGAGTTCCGCCAGTTCGCTCTTCAGACCCGGGCTGTTGGAGACGAGCTTGGTGGGAGCGTCACGGACGTCCTCCAGAGTAGTGACGCCTGCAGCCTGCAGGGTCTCGTCGGTGTGCCGTATGGCGTCTTCGATCATCAGCCCCAGCAGCTCCCGGATCAGGGTGTAGCGGCCGAAGCGGTTGAACGAAGCGGCGTTCAACCCCAGTTTCGCCATCAGACGGCCAACCACCGGCACCTCGGCTATCTGCTGCGGGGTCAGGTGTCCCGAACGCAGGCCGTCATCCAGATCGTGCGCGTTGTAGGCGAGTTCATCGGCGATGTTCACCACCTGCGCTTCGAGGCTCGGTTGTTTGTCGGGCTCCCAGTCGCTGTCCGGCAGGTCGTACTCGGTCTCGTGCTTCATGATCCCCTCGAGCGTCTCCCAGGTCAGATTGAGTCCGGGGAAGTCGGGGTACCGCTGTTCGATCTGGGTGACGATCCGCAGGCTCTGCTTGTTGTGGTCGAAGCCTCCGGCATCCTGGGCGAGTCGGTCGAGGCTGCTCTCCCCGGCGTGCCCGAACGGGGGGTGCCCGAGGTCGTGAGCGAGGGCGATCGTCTCGGCCAGGTCCTCGTTGAGGCCCAGCGCCCGGGAGACAGCCTTCGCCACCTGCGCCACTTCGAGGGTATGGGTCAGACGGGTCCGGTAGTAGTCGCCCTCGTAGTTGACGAAGACCTGCGTCTTGTACTCGAGTCGTCGGAACGCACTGGTGTGGATGACCCGGTCACGGTCCTTCTGGAAAGCGGTGCGGTAGAGGCTTTCCTCCTCCGGGTGCACGCGGCCGCGAGATCCGTCGGCGAAACAGGCGTAGGGCGCAAGCGTCTTCCGCTCGTTCTGCTCGAGTTTCTCTCGCGTGAACAGCATAGGAGCGCTATCCTAACACTTCGTCCCCCGCCTTCCCGGGGAAGCGGCGTGCCAGACGAAAGGATCCCGATGCCGGACCTGCGCGACCAACTCGACTTCGCCATCGCCACCGCCCAGGAGGCCGGCCGGCTCACTCTCGGATACTTCCAGGCTGACCTGGCGACGGAGTTCAAGGAGGACCTGTCACCTGTCACCATCGCCGACAGGAAGGCGGAGGAGCGCATACGCCTCCGGATCGAGTCGCGCTACCCGGGACACGGCATGGTGGGCGAGGAGTTCGGTGAATCGTCTGCCGGCGCTTCGCATCGTTGGTTGATCGACCCCATCGACGGCACGCGGGCGTTCGTTCGGGGCGTACCCCTCTACGCGGTGTTGTTGGCCCTCGAGGTGGATGGCCGGGTGGAGGTCGGGGTGGCGGACTTCCCGGCCCTGGGGGAGACTCTCTGGGCGGCACGGGGCGAGGGCTGCTACTGGAACGGACGCCGCTGCCGGGTGCGCGACACGGGATCGCTCCGCGAATCGGTGGTGGCTTTCACGGGAGCCGCCTCGTTCGCGCGGCACGGCAGGGAAGAGGTCTGGCAGCGGTTCCAGAGGCTGACTTCGTACCAGGCAGGCTGGTCGGACGCCTACGGCCATGCTCTCGTCGCCAGCGGACGCCTCGAACTCATGCTCGACCCGGTGATGAACCCTTGGGACTGCGGCCCGTTCCCGGTCCTCCTCGAGGAGGCCGGTGGGTACTTCGGCAACTGGTCCGGCGAACGCACCATCTATGGTGGCGAGGCGCTGTCGACCACCTCGCTGCTCCTCGCGGAGGTCCTCGCTCAGATCGATGAGGCGTCACAGGCCCAAGGATGACGCGCTCCAATTCGTTCTCGGCGACGACCTCGCTTGCGCAGTCGGCACGACCTGGCGTTCGAAACGCACCTGTTCTACTGAGGCGGTAGCGCCCGAAGGCGGTGCGGGTTGAACCTGGGGAAAACCGGCCGCGCGCCTATACTGGAAGAACTCGAACGCCTACTCGTGCAGCGGAGAGGGTGCGCGGTCGAGCCGCCAACCGATCGCTGCGCGAGCGAGACAGGAGGGACGACACCGATGCGACGCCCCAAACTACTCCTGCTGTTCCCGCTCGTGATCCTTCTGATTCACCCCCCTGCTCTCGGCCAGGAGGCCGACTGGGACTGGAGCTCACGGGTGGCTTCGTCAGCAGGCGACTCCGAGGAGTTCCTCGCCGCCTCGAGCGAAGATCCCATGCGCTGGCCGGAAGGTTTCAGCTATGCCGAGAGCAGCGACCTGGAGCTTGGCCGCGACGCTGCGCATGCAGCCCAGATCGTGGGACTCAGGTTCACCGACCTCGCAATACCGCCCGGAGCGCAGATCGAACGCGCGGTCGTGGAATTCACGGCTGACGCCGCCAACTCGGGTGCCGTGACCGTGACGGTGCGAGCCCAGGATGCGGTGGAGACCGAACCGTTCATCCAGGACCGGGACGGTCAGGGTAGCTTCGACCTGACCGGCAGAGCGGCCTCCGCGGAGGGCCAGGTCTGGAGTCCGGAGGCGTGGACCGCGGGCGAAAGCTATACGACCCCCGACATCTCCGGACTGCTGCAAGGGGTAGTAGACAAGGACGGGTGGGAGGCCGGGGGTTCGGTGGTCCTGCTCTTCAGCCCGTCCGGGGGCGACGGCCTTCGGTCGGCCCACGCCTACGACAGCAACCCGCAGTTGGCGCCCAGGCTGCTCATCTCGTTGGGCGGCGGCGCAGAGGGAGCCGGACCGGAACCCGCCCAGGCCGATGAGCGTCAGGAACCCGCCCAGGCCGATGAGCGTGAGCAGCCCGCTCAGGCTGAGGATGCTCAGGAACCCGCCCGCCCGGCCCAACCGGAACCGGCCACGCCCCAGGAGGCCGAGGAGCCTATCCAGCCCGAACAGCTGCCGCCCGGCGACGCCGAGGAGGCGCGGCAGGAGGCGCCTGAATCCGAGCCGCAGCCTGAGCGGGCACGGGAACCTGCGGAGGAGCAGGCGGTGCCCGAAGTCGAGGTCGAGCCTGTTGATCCCGATCCGATCATCCCGCCGGCCCCGGCCTACGAGGCACCCTCCGTCTGGCCAGGTCCCGTCGAGGGGGAAGGGCAGAGGATGGCGCAGCAGCCCGCTGCCGAACCGCCGCGGGAGGAGACGCCGAGCGTCACGCTGGACGAGCCCAGGCGCGCCCGCTTCGCGCTGGTCCCGAACTTCCCTGGTGGCCTGAGGGGCAGCGTCCTCCTCTCCGATTACGGAGGCGGCGTCACCGTGGTGACGGTGTTCCTGGAGAATCCCGACCCCGCGGTCACCTACGCAGCCTCCCTCAGGCAGGGGGCATGCGGCGCCGCTGGCCCACGGCTGGTCGACCTCGAGCCCATCCCTGGAGATCAGGCGTTCAGCACCAGCCTCCTGAGCCTCGGGTACGAAGAACTCCTGAGCAGCGCGTACAACGTGACGATCCAGAGGGCGACCGGTGGTTTCGTCCGGATCGCGGCATGCGGCCGGATCGGCTCAGGATGACGTTGCACGGGCGGACGAGGGCCGGCGGGTGAGTGGATAGACTGGACCCGATGAGCGAATACCCGCGGCGAGAGACGGTCACGGTACGGATCGGCGGAGTGCCGGTAGGTAGCGGCCACCCTGTGGTCGTCCAGTCGATGACCAATACCGACACGGCCGATGCAGCGGCGACAGCGAGGCAGGTAGCGGAGCTCGCGGCGGCGGGCAGCGAGCTGGTTCGCATCACCGTCAACACGCCGGCTGCCGCGCAGGCGGTACCAGAGATACGGAACCGCCTCGACGACCAGGGTGTCTCGGTGCCGCTGGTGGGCGACTTCCACTACAACGGCCACCAGCTCCTCACGAGTTTCCCCGGGATGGCGGCGGCTCTAGCGAAGTACCGCATCAACCCCGGGAACGTGGGTGTGGGCAAGCGGCACGACGAGAACTTCCTCACCATCATCGACGTCGCCCGTGAGTTCGACCGGCCCGTACGCATCGGCGTGAACTGGGGCTCGCTCGACAGCTCGCTGCTGACCCGGCTGATGGATGAGAATGCCGCTCTGGCCCAACCGCGCGAGGCCGGTGAGGTCATGGTCGAGGCGATGGTCAGGTCGGCACTGCTCTCGGCCGAGCTGGCCGAGTCTCGAGGGCTGGGGCACGACAGGATCGTCCTCTCGGCGAAAGTGAGCCGAGTGCCGGAACTGTGGCGGGTCTATCGGGAGCTGGCTACCCGCTGCGACTATCCGCTGCATCTGGGGCTCACTGAGGCGGGGATGGGCACCAAGGGCGCGGTGGCGAGCAGCGCCGCCCTCTCTGTCCTGCTGGCCGAAGGGATCGGAGACACCATCCGGGTCTCGCTCACCCCCGATCCAGGAGCACCTCGGGAGCGCGAGGTGGAGATCGCGCAGGAGATTCTCCAGGCACTGGAGCTCAGGTCGTTCGCTCCCACCGTGACAGCCTGCCCAGGCTGCGGCCGCACGACCTCGACCCTCTTCCAGGAGATGGCCCGGGACATCCAGGCCTACCTGAAGGCGCAGATGCCCACCTGGCGAAGCCGCTATCCCGGCGTCGAGGAGATGCGAGTGGCCGTGATGGGGTGTGTGGTGAACGGCCCGGGCGAATCCCGTCACGCCGACATCGGGATCTCCCTGCCTGGCACGGGAGAGTCTCCCAGGGCGCCCGTCTACCGGGACGGGAAGCTGGTGAAGACGCTCCAGGGCGACGACATTGCCGCAGAGTTCAATGCGATGGTCGAAGAGTACGTCCGCGAGCGGTACGGCGAACGGGCAGCCGCGGCCAGCGACAGCTGAACTGCTCGCGGCGAGACCGCCAGGGCAGGCAGGTCAGGAGTCCCCGCTCGTCGCGGCTTCTCTAAGCCGGTCGCGACCGCCGCTCCTGGCGGTCCTCATCTCCAGCCTCTCCACAGGCAGCGCGAAGTCGATGCCCAGCTGCGAGAAGCGGTCGTAGATCTGAAGGTTGAGCGACTGCTGGATGTCCATGTAGCGGTTGTAGTCGGCGGTCAGCACGTAGTACACGGTCTCGAAATCGAGCGAGTACTCGCCGAAACCGCGGAAGTGCGAGCGGTCGAATCGGGTGTCGGGAAACTCCTCGATCAGTCCCCGGAGCAGCAGCGGGATCCTCTCGAGCAGTTCGCGGGGGGTTCCGAACTCGACCCCGAGCGCGAAGACGATCCGTCTCTCGGCCATCCTCTTGTAGTTGCGGATGCGGCTGTCGAGCAGGTCCTTGTTGGCGAAGACCAGCTGCTCGCCCGAGAGACTGCGGATGCGCGTCGTTCTGAGGCCGATGTGTTCGACGTTCCCCTGCATGTCGTCGACGATGATGAAGTCACCGATCTCGAACGGCTTGTCGAAGACGATGGAGAGCGAGGCGAAGAGGTCGCTCAGGATCCCCTGGACCGCCAGCGCCACGGCTATCGAGCCCACTCCGAGGCCGGCGATCAGGGTGGTCACGTCCAGCCCCAGGTTGTCGAGGAGCATCAGCAACAGCAGCGAGAAGAGCACCAGTCGGCCGACGAAGGTAAGGGCTGCCAGTGAGGTGCGTCGGCCGCCGTCGAGCGTCTCGTTCCGGCGGTAGACCTCGGCGAAGTAGACGATCGCGGCGTTCCCCCAGATGGCCAGTTGGATGAGCAGGAAGACGCCCAATACCTGGCGCAGCCGCAGCGAGGTGACCGGGTCCAAGGCCAGGAGCAGAACCGCGACGAAGATCGCTGCTGCCAGGAGGGCCCAGTTGCGTGTCGCCCCGAGCAGTGTGAACAGGAGGTCGTCGAACCGGAACGCGCGCGGCTCGGCTCTCGAGGCCAGGCGGGTCCGCAGCGAGTTGCGAACCGCCTGGAGGATGAGCAGGGCGAGCAAGGCCAGTCCGAGGGCGGCGAGCCAGCGCCACAACTCGTTGCCCAGGATCACGGTTTGCGTCAGGAAGGGGGGCAGGGACATCGAACCTCCGGCGGCGCGTTCCGCGAGGCGCGACCTGAGAACGGACGAGCTGCCGGCACGCGACGGACCCATAGTAACCGCCGCTCGGCAGCGCCCGCGAACCGGTCGCGCCTCGGCTATGCTTGCCGCATGAAGATCTACACGCGAACCGGCGACAACGGCACTACCGGCCTTTACGGCGGTGAGCGTGTCGCCAAGAACCATCTTCGAGTCGCGGCCTACGGCAGCGTCGACGAGGCGAACAGCGCGATCGGTTTGGCCCGTTCGTTCGTCGGCGAACCAGACATCGACAGGGCCCTGATCGAGATACAGAACGCCCTGTTCGACGTGGGCGCAGACCTGGCCACCCCGGCCGATGCCGCCCAGAGGCAGCATCTGACTCCGATCTCGGTTGAAGATGTGACCTGGGTCGAAGGGGTGATCGATCACTTCTCAGATGAGTTGGAACCGTTGTCGTCGTTCATACTGCCCGGCGGGAATCCGGGCGGAGCGGCGCTCCATGTAGCGCGCGCGGCGGTGAGGCGGGCCGAGCGGGAGGTGACCGCGCTGGCGCAGGAGGTCGAGGTGGACGCCAACCTGCGCTCCTACCTGAACCGGGTCTCCGACCTGCTCTTCACCCTCGCGCGAGTCGCCAACATGCGGTCGGGAGTTAGCGAGACGAGGCTCAAGGTGCGTGGTCGCTCACGCCAACGACGTTCGGTACGCAGATAGCAGGCTCGAGTAGAAGGCCCCGACGAAGGTCGGACTCGTTTATCGAACCCGCTCGCTCGCACCTCCCCGTTCTCGCCGGTCCGGCTCGCCTGGTCAGAGGTGCCTGGCGAAGGTAATCCAGTCCGGTTCGACCTCGAAGCCGATCCGCCTGTTGACGCTCAGGATCGCGGCGTTGTCGCCGGAGCCGCCGGCGTTCACCGCGCGGTAGCCTCGCGCCTTGGCCCAGCTTCCGGTCCTGGCCTTCATGGCGGTGGCCACGCCGAGGTTACGGTACGCGGCCTTCACGCCGGTGAAGCCCGACCCGGCCGCCTCCGAGAAGAGGCCCCCATCGAGCAGGCTTGCCAGGCCGACGTACTCGTCCCCGCTCACCGCCACCACCAGGCTCTCGATCAGCGTCTCTTCGTCCCGGATCGTCGGGTGGCGTTTGGGGATGATCGGCTCGTGATGGGGAGCCTCCTCCTCCAATCTCGCCTGGAGTTCCAGCAACTTCTCGTCTCGCAGCGGGTCCGAGGAGAGTTCCGGGTAGCTGCGGAGCCGGATGCCGCGCACCTTAAGGGCCTCTTCGAGCCCGCTCGCCCGACGCACATCGAAACCGGCCAGATCAAGGTTCGCCCCCCAGGAGCGGAACTGCTCCCGGTACTCCCGCTCCCGAAGGTAGCCGGCAGTAGCAACGAAGTCCTCGCGGACGCAGGTCCAGATGCTGACTGGCCGGACGAGCAGCGACACGGCTTCGTCCCAGAGTGCGGTGTCGACACCCCTGTTCCGGTAGTCGCGGTGAACGAAGAACCAGCCCCAGTACTTGCCGGGCGAAGGGTCGTCGGCGCGGACGCCGAACTGTCCCAGACCCACGACTCGTGTCCCCTCCAGGGCAGCCAGCTGATGGTTGCCCTTCGCGCGGCCCCGTTCGTGCCCTCGCCTCAGTTCCTCTTCGGTCAGGTGGTGGTGCGGTTCGTTCTGGTCATTGAAGATGCGGATCAGGGCCGGGTAATCCTCCGGCTCCGTCCTTCGGATGGTGATCTGCAAGGTTTTCTCCCATGGCATGAGCGATTCGGAAGTGCCGATTCGGATGTTCGGGGCAAACGCTGACGCCGACCATTCGGCCTCACCATCCTTCGTTATGGAGTCGTACCGACTGTAACAGTTCCAGAACGAGACTATCCGGGCGCGCGTTCGCGGGCCAGCAGAAGGAGGCCAGGCTCGGACTGCCTACCGGGGGAGCCGGAACAGGTTTGGCCGGAACACCGAAAGGATTTCTACACCCACTGCCGGTCGATGCCGATCAACGACTCGACGTCGGGGATCCCCTCCTCTTCGAGATGGAGCAGCAGTCCTTCGAGGATCCGGCGGACGGTTCCTGGACCGCCGTAGACGAAGCCGGTGTAGAGCTCGACCAGACTGGCCCCGGCACGGAGGCGCCTCACCACGTCGGCCGAGTCGAAGACGCCCCCGACGGAGACCAGAGGCAGGTCGGTCGTACGCGCCAAGAGCCGCAGCACCTCGAGGGCGCGGGGAGCCAGCGGTCGTCCAGAGAGTCCACCCCCGGCATGGGTTCGCTGGCTGAGCCCCGGACGGGAGACCGTCGTATTTACCGCCACCAGGCCCGCCACCCGGTGCTGAGCCGCGACCGCTGCGATCTCCCGGAGCTGTTCGTCACCGAGATCGGGAGCGAGCTTGAGGAGGACGGGGAGCTCCCTCTCGGCCTGGCGCTCGTCGAACACCTCGAGCAGCCGTGCCAACGCCTCCGGTTCCTGAAGTGTTCGCAGACCCAACGTGTTCGGGGAGCTCACGTTGACGACGATCCCGTCGGCCTGCGGCCAGACCGGTTCGAGGGCCTTCTGGTAGTCGGCGGCAGCCGCTTCCAGCGAGGCGCTTCGGGATTTGCCCACGTTGACGAAGACGGGTGAAGCTAGCAGGCCGCGACCGCGTAGCCGCTCGAGCCGCAGGGCGAGCTGTGCAGCCCCGGCGTTGTTGAAGCCCATCCGGTTGATGATCGCCCCGTCTCGAGGCAGCCGGAAGAGCCTCTTGCCCTCGTTGCCCTCCTGCGCCTCGGCTGTCACGCTGCCCGCTTCGCTGAAGCCGAAACCGAGGGCCTCCCAGGCCGGCAACGCCACGCCGTCCTTGTCCATGCCCGCCGCCAGTCCCACTGGGTTGGGGAAGCGCAAGCCGAACCGCTCCACGCCCAGCCGTGGGTCTGTCACTCGGTAGCGGGAAGCGAGGAGGCGCAGCGCTGCACGGTTGCTTCCGCCGGCCCCGAGCAGTCGAAGCGTGGACCGGTGGACGAGCTCGGGGTCGACGGCGAAGAGGAGTGGTCGCAGGAGGTCGTACACGCCACGACTCTATCCGCGTTCGCTGAACGGGAGTTCAGGACGAGGGCGGACGACTGGGCCGCACTTCGACCTTCGACGGCAAGGTGCGCTGGGGCGCGCGGAGCAGGTACATGACCATCTCCCCGATGTCCTCGGGTTGGATCTTCCAGGTATCGGCTTCCGAGGGCACGTTGTCGCGGAAGTAGGTCGAGACGGAACCGGGCATGATCGTCGAAACCTTTATCCCGTGCTTGCGCAGGTCGAGCATTATCGCCTGGCTGAAGCCGGTGATCCCCCACTTGCTCGCGTTGTAGGCAGCGCTTCCGGCGTTGAAGTTGACCCCTGCCAGGGAGCCGATCGTGATGAGATAGCCGTTGCTGCGCTTCAACTCGGCGACGCTCGCCTTCACCGTGTAGAAGACGCCGGTGAGGTTGGTGTCGATGATCTTGTGCCACTCCTCTACGGGGAACTCGTCGATCGGCCCGAACGCGCCGACGCCGGCGTTGGCGATGACGGCGTACACTCCGCCGAACTCGTCGACGAGCCGGCGCACCGCCTCCTCCTGCTGCTGCAGGTCGCGAACGTCGCAGCGGATGCCGATCGCCCGCCCAGGGCCTTCTTCGCTCAGCTGCCGTGCAGCCGCCTCGACCTCCTGGGCGTTGCGCGCAGTGATCCCTACGTTGAGGCCGGCTCGCACCATCTCTCGGGCGATACCAAGGCCGATCCCTTTCGAACCTCCGGTGACCAGAGCCGTCTTGCCAGTCAGATCCGTCATGCCGGCAGGCTAGCACGGCGTTCCCGGAGGCCGCCGCCGTCCCGGCATACTGGTAGACTCGCAAGCGGTCGATGCGACGATTAACACTCATCCGTCACGCGCTCACCGACTGGAACTCGACGGGCAAGCTTCAGGGTCACCTGGACTGCCCACTGTCGGAGGAGGGCGTGACTCAAGCGCGTGCGCTGGCGAGGCGGGTCGGCTCGAGCGAGATCGACCTCCTCTACTCGAGCCCGCTCAAGCGGGCGGTCGATACCGCGAGGCTCGCCTTCCCGGCGGCCGAGGTGGTGACCGACCCAAGGCTCATGGAACTCGACTTCGGCGTCTTCCAGGGGAAGTCCCCGGAAGAGAACAGGGATAACGAGGCCTGGGACTGGTGGCTCGAGGACCCGTTCTCGCGCCGTGTTCCGGACGGGGAGTCGTACAGCGACCTGATGGCTCGGGTGGTCGCCTGGCTGGGGGAGTTGCCGAAGGTGCCACACGTGGTCGCCGTCACCCACTCCGGGCCGATCCAGATGCTCATCGCACACGTGATGGGCGTCCAGCATCCCCGTTGGCGCAAGCGTATCTTCCTGCGGCACACCTCGCTGACCCGACTGCTGTTCCGTGAGGACCAGGTCCTCATCGAGCGGGTGAACGACACCCGGCACCTGAAGAGCGACTTCGATCCCTTCCTCGACTGACGGAACGAAGAGGTCGACTTTCGAACAGCGGCCGCCCGGCGCAGGGGGGCCGTGTTAGACTCCGGCGGTGGTGATTGTGACCGGTGACCATTCTGAGCAGTGAAGCTGACGCACCGGCCTTTCTCGTTCGGCAGGCCGGTTTCGAAGGCACCCTCGGCGAACTCGCCCACGCCTTGCGGCGAGGAACGGTCGCCCCCTCAGCCATCGACCTGCTCGACCTCGTCCAATCGTTCCTCGAACATTTCCGGAAGGTGGCCGCCAGCAACCTCGATCTGGCCAGCCTGGCACTGCCCAACGTCGCCCAGGTTATCGAACTGAAACTCCGCCTTCTCCTGCCGCGACCTCCAAGAGAGGTCGACGAGGAGGAGGAAGAGGAGCTGGAGGAGGCCCTCGAGGCGGTCGCCATGCTAGAGGAGCTGGACGGCGCGATCGACTTCCTGAGGCAACGCCGCGATCAGCGGCGCATAGTGCTGCCGGCGCGCACGCCACGGCCCGAGTACCCCAGACCGTTACGCAAGATCACGACGGGCATCGACCAGTTGGCGACCTTCGCGGCCCGCTACAGCCCCGGCAGCTACTTCGAGCTCTCGGTGGAACGGTTGACGATGAGCGGCGCGATGAAGGGCCTCTTGGGCAACCTCAGGCGCTGGGGAAGGGCCCTTCTGACCGAGGCGGTCGAGAGGCCCACGTGGTCTCAGTTGACCGTTTACTTCGCCGGCATGCTGGAGCTCGTTCGGGAGGGAAGGATCACCGCGCACCAGCAGGAGCCGTACGGCGAGATCGAACTGCAGCTGAACGAGGTCGAGGCCGCGGAGGTCGCCTGAGGGCCACCGAGGCGACCCGCGAAGCAGTAGTCAGACCGCGGACTTGCTCTCCTTCTTCCGCATGTTCGGCTCGAGCACCCGCTTGCGCAGCCTGATGTTCTTGGGGGTTACCTCGACGAGCTCGTCGTCGGCGATGTACTCGAGCGCCTCCTCGAGGGTGAGGCGCTTCGGTGGAACCAGAGTGATGTTCTCGTCGCTGCCGGCCGCACGCACGTTGGTGAGCTTCTTGTTCTTGCTGACGTTGATGTTCAGGTCGCCTCCGCGGGCGTTCGCTCCCACGATCATGCCCACGTAAACCTCCGTTCCCGGGTCGATGAAGAAGGTGCCGCGGTCCTGCAGCTTGAAGATGCTGTAGGCGAACGCCTCGCCCGGCTCCATCGCCACCAGCGACCCGCCCTGCCTGGTACGGATCTCACCGGCAAGCGGCTCGTAGCCGTCGAACACGTGCGAGAGCAACCCCTCGCCCTGAGTCATGGAGAGGAACTGCGTGCGGTAACCGAACAGGGCGCGGCTGGGCATGCTGAACTCGAGGCGGGCCCGGCTCTCGCCCTGCTCCATGTTGAGGAGCGTGCCGCGGCGGCTCGACAGCGACTCCATGACGGCGCCCATCGCCTCGACCGGCACGTCGGCGACCACGTGCTCGAACGGCTCGTGCTTGACGCCGTCCACCTCCCGCATTATCACCTCCGGCCGGGATACCGAGAACTCGTACCCCTCGCGGCGCATCTGCTCGATGAGGATGGCCAGGTGCAGCTCACCGCGACCCGCGACCCGGTAGAGTTCGCCGCCCAACTCCTCGACACGCAGCGCGACGTTGGTGAGCAACTCCCGCTTGAGCCGGTCGCCGATATGGCGGCTCGTCACGAAGCGGCCCTCCTTCCCGGCGAACGGGCTGGTGTTGGGGCTGAAGGTGACGGCGACCGTGGGCTGATCGACTTCCACTACCGGCAGCGGCTCTATCCGATCGGGGTCGCAGAGCGTGTCGCCGATCTGTACATCCTCCAGACCCGAGATCGCAACGATGTCGCCGGCGAACGCTTCCTCCACCTCGACGCGCTGGAGCCCCAGGTGGCTGTACACCTTGGTGAGGCGCGCCCGGACCACGCTGCCGTTGGCGGCGACGCGTGCGACGGTGTCGCCGGTACCGGCGCGGCCACGGCGCACCCGGCCTACCGCTATCCGGCCGAGGTAGTCGGAGTAGTCGAGGTTGGCGACCTGGAGCTGGAAGGGCGCGTCCACCTGTGCATCCGGGGCGGGGGTGTGCTCGAGTATCGCCTCGAACAGGGGAGAGAGGTCCTCCCCGGGGCTCTCGAGTTCGGTCCACGCCTTGCCGTCCCGGGCGATGGCGTAGAGGATCGGGAAGTCGAGCTGCTCGTCGTTCGCGCCAAGTTCGACCATCAGGTCGAAGGTGAGGTCGATGACGGCGTCCGGGCGAGCGTCCTTGCGGTCGATCTTGTTGACCACGACGATCGGCTTGAGGCCGCGCGCCAACGCCTTCTTGAGCACGAACCGGGTCTGCGGCATCGGTCCTTCCGCCGCGTCGACCAGCAGCAGAACGCCGTCGACCATGCCGAGGGCGCGCTCCACCTCGCCGCCGAAGTCGGCGTGGCCCGGAGTGTCGACGATGTTGATCTTTACGCCGTTCCACTCGACGGCGGTGTTCTTGGCCAGGATGGTGATGCCGCGCTCGCGCTCGATGGCGTTCGAGTCCATCACCCGCTCCTCGACGACCTGGTTCTCGCGGAAGATGTGGGACTGCCGCAGCAGGCCGTCTACGAGGGTCGTCTTCCCATGGTCGACGTGGGCGATTATCGCTATGTTCCGGTAAGTCATCGGGTTCCTCACTGTCGTGGCCGCTCGGGCCCCGCTTTCTGGTGCGGGCCCGGACGACGTCGTCGGCTCGAGCCACCTTTTCCACCCGTCACTGGCTCTGGGCCGGCGTCGGCCAGAAGGCGTAACGGAAAATTATACTCATGTCGCCCCGCACCCTCTGTCATCGAACTACGCATGTGAAATCCGCCCTTCGGCCAGCTTGTGAAAGAGGCACGACAGGGGGCAATAGAGTACGTGGTAGCCTCATTTATCGGGGCAGCGGCAGTCGGAGGTGCGATGCATATCAAGGTCTACACGACCCGGTGGTGTGGGGACTGCCAGATAACCAAGACCTATCTCGACAGATTCGGAATCCCGTACCAGGAGATCGACATCGAGAACGATCCGCAGGCGGCCGAGTACGTCATGCAGGTGAACGGCGGACGGCGAAGCGTCCCGACGGTCGTTTACGGCGACGAAGCGACCAGCCTCTCCAACTTCAGCAGAGCCAAACTCGATGCCTTCCTCCAGAAGCACCAGCTCCTGGCGAGGACGGCGTAACCAACCGTGAAAGGGCCGGCGTCGAGCATGAGCCGCGTCCCCCCAGGCCGGGCCCGATGATGACCGCCTCCCAGCAGAGGCCGCAGGTGTCTGCGCCGTTGGCCTCGGGACCGGGTGGCAAGGGCGCCAGGGTTCGGGAGATGTTCTCCCGGATCGCCGGCCGCTACGACCTCCTCAACACCCTCCTCTCATTGGGGATCGACGGCATATGGAGGCGAGAGGCGGCCGAGGTCGCGCTCGAGGACGGGGCGACAACGATCCTCGATGCCGCTACCGGAACGGGTGCGCTGGCGCTCACGATGAAGCGCCTCGCTCCGGACGCCGCCGTGGTCGGTCTCGACTTCGCCGAACCCATGCTCGAGCTCGCCGGCCGCAAGGCAAGTGACAGAGGGCTCGACCTGCAGCTCATCCAGGGTGACGTGATGCAGCTCCCGTTCGAGGACGACAGCTTCGACTCCGTGACCATCGCCTACGGCCTCCGCAACCTGAGCGACTGGTCGGCCGGCCTGAGCGAACTCAGGCGGGTGCTACGACCAGGAGGCAGACTCGTCATCCTCGAGTTCCCACCGCCGCCGGAAGGAGTCCTCGGCCAGGCTTTCCGCTTCTACTTCCTCAACGTGCTGCCACTCGTCGGCGGACTGATCTCCGGAAGTCGTCAGGCATACGACTACCTCCCCTCCTCGGTACTCGCCTTCCCCCGGCCCCCGGAGCTTGCCGGCCTGATGCAGAGCGTCGGATTCGGCGCCGTGCGTTATCGCCTGCAGAGTTACGGGGTGTCGGCGATATTCACAGGAGTGAAGACATCATGATCACCACCGATCTCAACGGATTCGAAGTCAATACCGACATCGCGCTGGTAGATCCCGACTGGGACGAGTTCGCCACCGAGCACGACAAGCGCTTCGGGCTGGCGATCTCGCACGTGAAGAGCCTGGTGAAGGGGAAGTCGTACGACAACGATGCCATCCGCCTGCGGGTGGGCCCCGGCGGCTACTACGTTCAGCCGAAGCGTTTCCCGGCTGCCTTCTACGGCGACACCATCCCTCCCAAGGTGGAGTTCGTGACCGAGGACGAGGCCCGGGTCGCCACCTGGGAGGCGGTCGCCCTCTACCGGAACGGCGAGGCGCAGGCCTTGACCGTCCTGTACCGCGACGGCGATCCCGCCGACATCTTCTTCGGATACCGCAGCGGAGGCAAGCGGAGGTACGAGTTGGGCAGGGCCAGGGCGCAACTCCCCCTGCATCTGCGGGTCATGATCGACGGACCCAGCGACACCGACCTCCTCGACGGTGGCAAGGGAGTGCTCATCTACCAACGAACCCGTGACGGAAGACACCTGCTGCTCCGCGCCCCCGGCCGGCGCCAACCCTACCTGGGCTTCCGCGAAGCGCTGGAGTAGCGAGCCGGCCCCAGGAACGGAGGGAACCCGTAGTAACCTCCCTGACAGCTGGTGAACCGCGGACCTTCCCGGGCCGCGGCCACCGTTACGACGTGGCCCTGGTCGGGGCAGGCATCGCCGGCAGCGAAGCGGCGATCGCTGCAGCTCGTGCCGGCCTCGACGTTCTGCTCGTCACAACCAGCCTGGACACCGTCTACATGCTCGCGCACTCGCATCACCGCCTGCTTGCGCCGGCCGGAAGCCTGATGGCGCGGCTACTGGAACAGGCGGGAGACAACGAGGCCGAACGCTGGTCGCTGCACCGCCGGGCGAAGTACGCGCTGGAGGCGCAGACAGGGATCCACCTGCTGCAATCTAATGTGACCGGACTGATCGTCCAGGGGGAGCGGGTAGAAGGAGTGCTCACCTGGGAGGGGGTCGAACGTTCCGCCCGAGCGGTAGCCCTCTGCGTGGGATCGTTCCTCCAGGCGCGACTGGTGCAGGGTCAGCTGCGCGAGGCCGCGGGCAGATTGGGTGAGATGGCCTACGACGAACTGCACGACGACTTGCGGGCCCGGGGAGTTGTTTTCGAGCCGCTGACACTTGAGCTGAGCGGGCAGGACGAAGGTCCCCCGTACGAGGTCAGCTGTCGCACCATCGCCAGGAGCCACCTGGACGGCTTCCGGATCGCTCGCATCGAGCGGCTCTACGCGGCGGGCGTCTGCGCCGCGGGGGCCCAGAGCTACGAGGAGAGCGCTCAACAGGGCCTGGCGCTGGCGCGGGCCCTGGTGCACGACCTGGCTGCCTGAATCAGTAGCGGGCCGTGTCGTCGTCAGGTTCGAGGTACGACTCCATCGGCGACAACTGACTCTCGTGGGCCCAGACGAAACGGGCGCCGCCGGTGCGGCTCGCAAGCAGCCGGTAACGGGCAGGGTCGTCTTCGGTCCTGGCCGAGACGACGTAAACCTCGCCATCGTAGAGAAACCTCTTCCCCAACGTCGAACCTGCTCATGGGCGCAAGCCTAACCCTTCCGCGAGCTCAGCGGGGAGGGACGAAGGTCACCACGCTCGCCTCGCTCCAGAGGATGAGCCCGGCCAACGTCGCCAGGAGCGTCAGCGGAACGGCGAGTACCACCACGACGTAGACGACAAGGGCCCGCCTGGCCCGAGCCGGCGCGAAACGACCGAGCCCTGCATGCACCACGTAGAGGTGCCAGAAGGGGAGGCCCAACATGCCGGTGGCGAGACTGGTGACCGGAAAGACGGCCACCACCGGCAGCAGGATGAGCGCCAGGTATCCCGCGGGCACCCAGGCCCACGCTGCGATCTCCCAACCATGCTCGCCGATCCGAGCGGTACGGGCCAACGCCATTCCGCCCAGTAGCCAGAGCGTGGCCGCGTAGAGGAGCGCGCCCGGCAACACGAGCAGCATCACCGCGATCACCGAATCGCTGGAGGTGCCCCGCGCGATAGCCCAGCCGAACATGGTGGCGCCCAGCAGGACGGCGACGAGAGCGGGCTTGAGCGCCAGCGCCAGACGCGGCTCCGACGGGAAGCCCGCGAAGAAGTCGCGGGGCCGCGACACACCCAGCCACAGCCACTGCAGGTAGTTCTCCTTCACTCTGCCGTCACGTAACCGAAGATGGCATCTTCCGCGACAGCCGGTAGGAGTCGTCGTTCCCGCCCCCTCCTGAAGAACTCGGCGACGGCAGCTCGCCCCTCGGCCCCCAGCTCCCTGCTGTAACGGTTCACGTAGAGGTCTATGTGCTGCTGCCTGACCTCGCGGCTCATCTCCTGAGCGTGCTCGGCGACGTACGGTTCCACCTCGTCGGGATGCTCGTAGGCGTAGTCGAGGCTGGCCCGGATCGCGCGGTCGAGCTCAGCGAGCCGGGCGCCGCCGAGGGAGCGGAGCGCAGCGATGCCGCCCAGCGGCAACAGTTTCCCTGTCACGCCTTCCCACCATTCGCCCAGGTCCAGATGCTTGACCAGGCCGTGTTGGTGGTAGGTGAAGCGACTCTCGTGGATGATCAGCCCGGCGTCGACCTCACCCGCTTCGACGGCCGGCATGATCCGGTCGTAGCGCATCTCCCGGTACTCGATGTCGTCGCTCTGGGAGAGGCGCAGGAGCAGATTGGCCGTGGTCAGGCCGCCTGGCACGGCAACCGTGCGGCCGCTCAGGTCGGCGAGAGGTTCGCGGGTCACTATCAGAGGACCCACTCCCCGGCCCAGAGCGCCACCGGAGGGCAGCATGCGGTAGCGGTCGGCGAGATGGCCGAAGGCGTGATAGGAGAGCTTGGTGACCTCGAGCGCTCCGCGCCTGGCGAGCTGGTTCAACTCCTCGACATCGGCCAGGTAGATGTCGACCGGCTCGAAGTCGATCTTGCCGTGGGCGAGCGCGTAGAAGATGAAGCAGTCGTTGGGGCAAGGGCTGTAACCGACCGTGAGGCGTGCGCTTGGCATGGAGTCAGTCTATTAGCTGGCCAGACCTGAGTTACTCCTGTCCGTCGGTCAGTCCAGTGCGCGGTGCTCGACGAGGATGCACCGGTCCTGTATCACCTGGATGCCGGCCTCTTCCAGCTTGCGGGCCGCATCGTCGTTGCGGATGCCAAGCTGGAACCAGACGGCTCTCGGGAGCGGGTCCAGCGAGAGGATGTCGTCGAGGTGCGGCGGGATGTCCTGCGGCCGGCGGAAGACGTTGACGATGTCGACCGGTTCGTCGAGTTCGGCGAGCGAGGCAACGAACTCCTTCTCCCACTCGGTTTCGCCTAAGTGGTTCGGGTTGACGGGCAGTACCTCGAAGCCGTTGCGGGCCAGGTAGTCGGGAACGTAGTACGCGGGGCGGCCCCTACGGTTGCTGGCGCCGAGCACGGCCACGGTTCTGGAGCCTTCCAGCAGGTCGCGTATGGAGGTGCGAGACGAGGTCGTCATGCCTCGAGGGTAGCGCGGTCGAGCCCCGGTTCCACGTCGCCGACGCGTTGATGCCCCCTACCTTATCTGCTAGACTTGAGCGCTGTGCGCCCGACATGGGCGCGTGTTCTTGGAGGTGGAGTCCATAGCGAGAGAGATGAAGATAAATGATCAGATCCGGGCCAGGCAGGTGAGGCTCATCGGGTCCGACGGCCAGCAACAGGGCATCGTCGACACCCGCGAGGCCATCCGCAGAGCCCGCGAAGAGGAACTGGATCTGGTCCTGGTCGGAGAAGCCGCGCAACCGCCGGTCGCGAAACTGATGGACTACGGCAAGTATCGCTACGAGCTGCAGCAGGAGGAGAAGGAGGCTCGCAAGCGGTCGCGTCAGCAGGAGATGAAGGCCATCAAGTTCCGCGTCAAGATCGAAGAGCACGACTACGAGACCAAGGTCAACCACATCCGCCGCTTCCTCAAGGGTGGACACAAAGTACGGGTAGTGATCATGTTCCGTGGGCGCGAACGCACCCACCCCGAGCTGGGCCAGGAGATCCTGGATCGGGTAGCCAAGGATGTTTCCGAGATGGCGGCGGTCGACCAGATGCCCACCATCGCCGGGATGGACATGAACATGACTCTCCGCCCCATCAGGGACTGATCAGGCACTTCGCCTCGAACGTAGTAGACTCTGCTGTTGGCGGGCTCAAGCCCGCGAACAGTCGTGCCGGGAACCTGGCAAGAGGAGTTGTTAGAGATGCCGAAACTGAAGACCCATAAGGGCACCAAAGCCCGTGTCAAAGTCACTGGGCGAGGTAAGGTCACGGCGATGCGCTCCGGGAAGCGACACCTGAACTACAAGAAGTCGGGTAAGCGCATCCGTAAGGGACGCAACGACCTGGTGGTAGCCAAGCCGGACGCAGAGCGCATCAAGGCGCTGCTGCCGTACGAGTAGGGAACCGCCATGCCGAGAGCCAAGACCGGTACCGTCCGGCGCGCCAAGCACAAGAAGATCCTCAAGCGGGCGAAGGGGTTCTGGGGCCTCCGCTCCAAGAGCTTCCGCATCGCTCAGCAGACCCTGCTGAACGCCGCCGACTACTCCTATCGTGACCGGCGCGACAAGAAGACGGTCTTCCGCCGCCTCTGGATCGCGCGCATCAACGCCGCGGCCCGCAAGGAGGGCCTCAGCTACTCGCGCTTCGTCAGCGGCCTGCGCCGTTCCGGAGTGGAGCTCGACCGCAAGGTGCTCGCCGATCTCGCCGTTCGCGAGCCAGAGGCGTTCCGCTCCCTGGTGGAGGTAGCCAAGGGCGCCTGAGGACACAGCCCACCCGGCCCGAGCCCGGTCTCCGGATATCGGCAGGGCCACAGCGAATCGGGACCGAACGATGCGTTCGGTCCCGATGTTCGTTTCCCGCAGGCGCCTCCCGTATCATGGCGTGCCCGATGTAAGCGGGACACCGGCGTCGGCAACGGCGGCTGGCGAAGCGTCGGCACCCCGGCGCAAAGGGTTAGAATGGCGTGCCGATAGTGCTCTGCAACCTCGAGGGGGTCACGTCGGTGGGTGCTTGCGAAATAACATGACGGGCAGGTTCGATCGCCGCGCCGGCAGCTGAAGTCTCTACCACTCTCTGTGGCGCCCAGGAATTGCGACCGGAAAGAGGCAGCAACTTGACGCGTGATACCACCTTCATTCTGCTAGTCGAGGACAATCAGGACGACATCGATCTCACCCTGCGGGCGCTCCGGATGCACAATCTGGCGAACGAGGTGGTGATCGTGCGCGACGGGGCCGAAGCACTCGATTTCCTCTTCTGCCGCGGGTCCTTCGCCGAACGCAACCCAGAGCACATGCCACAGCTGGTACTGCTCGACATCAACCTTCCCAAGCTCTCCGGTCTCGAGGTGCTCAAACAGGTGCGCAACAACGAGCGCACCAAGCTCCTGCCTATCGTCATGCTCACCACCTCGAAGCAGGACCGGGACGTGCTCGACAGCTACCTCAATGGGGCCAATTCGTACGTTCAGAAGCCGGTCTCGTTCACCGAGTTCACCGACGCTGTTAGGCAACTGGGGATCTACTGGCTCATCCTCAACGAGGTGCCATGGCAATCGCAGGCGTAGAGGAGCGAGCGGTGGTCGACGAGGCTCAGGATCTTCGGGTTCTCCTGGTCGAGGACTCGACCGACGACGCGGAACTGAACCAGAGGGAGCTGCAACGCAACGGCTTCGTCGTGGATGCCTGCCGGGTAGAGACGAGGGAAGACACCCTGGAGGCGCTCCGCAGTCGTGAGTGGGATCTGGTGCTGAGCGACCACGCCCTACCAGGTTTCAGTTCGCACGAGGTGCTCGAACTGCTCGAGGAGCTTACCCTCGACACTCCCTGCATCATCGTCTCGGGCGCCATCGGGGAGGAGGCAGCCGTGCAGCTGCTCCAGGGCGGCGCCGTCGACTACGTGAACAAGGACAAGCTCTACCGGCTGGGGCAGGCGGTGAGGCGGGCTCTGCGCGAGGCCGACTCCTCCCGGGCGAGGCGCGAGGCCGAAGCGGCGCTGCGGCGCAGCGAGCAGGCTCTCCGCGAACTCAACGAGTCGCTCGAACAGCGGGTCGAGGAGCGCACGAAGGAGCTGGCAACCCAGACGAACCTGCTCGAGGCGGCCCTGAACACCCTCAAAGACCTCTTCTTCGTAGCCGACACGGATAGGAGGCTCGTTCGCTGGAACCGGGAACTCTGCCTCATGACCGGCCTCGATGACGACGAGGTCGAGAACCGGCGCCTCACCGTGCTCGTGCACCAGGACGATCGAGAGGCGATGGAGCAGTGGTACATGAGGGTGCTGGAGGAGGGGGCGGCCACGGTAGAGGCACAGCTCCTCGTCGAGTCCGGCGCCTACGTCCCTTACGAGTTCACCGGCGCACGCCTGCGGGACGGTGAGGGTCAGCCGATGGGGGTGTGCGGGATCGCCCGCAACATCTCGGCAAGGCGTCAGACCGAGCAGCACCTGAAGCAGGCGATCCGTGAGGTCATCGACGACGCCACCTGGTTCGCGCAGTCGGTGCTGGAGAAGATGACCCAGGTCTCCTCGACCCGGACCTCCCCCTCGATCATGGCCAGCGACCTCACCGAACGGGAACGCGAAGTCATCGAGCTCATCGCGAAGGGGATGAAGAACAACCAGATCGCCAAGGAGCTGGGCCTCTCCTACGCCACCGTCCGCAACTACGTTGCCCGTATCTACGGCAAACTCGACGTCCACTCCAGGGCAGAGGCGGTCATCTGGGCCCGCGAACGCGGGTTCGGGAACGAGTAGGTCTAGAAGCGGAGATCCCTCATCCGTTCGACTCGATCGGCTGAGTGCATTGTGATCAGGTTGTCGGGTTCGCTGAGGAACCAGGCACATGATCCCCAGGCCAACGAAGAGATCGTCTTCCTGAAAGCTTGGTGGTCTCGATCGAGGTAAGCGGTAACGAAAGCTGCCTGCTCCTCCGCGTACCCGGCCGACGTTATCAACGTCAGCAGTTGCTTGCGCCGATCCGTCGTGATTGGGCCGTCGGTTGCAACTACTTCGACGAATATGAAGAGTGGACCTTCACCGGCCTCACCGAGATCGACGAGGATCATGTCTGGAAGCACTCGGTCTACCGCGATCACGATGCCTAGGTCACGCAGCAGCTGGGCGTCGCGGAAAGTTTCCTTCGTCCTGCTTTCACTCACCCACAACACACCCGGATGCGAGAGGAACCTCGGTGCAAACTCCTCTGCCACCGCCCTGGTTATCTCGCTCGACGGACCAGGGGGCAAGCGCCTCGTTTCACCATTCGGGAACCTGACCAGAACTCCCTGGCGAGTCTCGACCGCCGCGTTCTGCAGGAGTCGAAGACGCGCCTGAGCACTGGCTGAGAGCGCCGCTCTCTGCCACTTCGAAATGGCTTCATCCAGATCCTCACCTGCGAGGCCGGGACGGAACAGGTCGGCGAATGGCTCGGACAGCGCATACCGGCCCTTCGAACTCGTAGTCGGCACATCAGTAAGTTCGACCGCTGCTCCTAGCTGAACCAGTCCGTACCTGAGGGTTTCGTCACGAATCGGTTCGCGCGTGTTCTTCGCGCACCAGCCGCCGGACCCGCCTTTGCTCACACTCGAGTTGCGCCATCGCAGCCGTTCATCATCATTCGTTCTCGCTGCCTGTTCATCCGACATGCGCACCACTTGATCCGGTCGGATGTAATAGCCGGCTCCCTCGACGGCTCCCAAGTAGAGCATCACGAAGACGGTACTCGCCGCAATCTCCCGAATCACGTAGTTCCTGTTGTCGATGCCCTCCGGAAAGATCCTTTCCAGTCGCCTACGTATCTCAGCCCGGGGCAGGAGTGGGGGCAAATCCATCACGATAGGCACTCTCCAGAACTTCATCCAGGACGTCCACCGGGGCACCGCTGTCGAGGTACTCCAGGTATCGTTCCAAGACTGGGCGTGGAGGAAGTGGCAGCTCCTCCAGCTCGAACGCGCTGACTGCCACGCTGCCACTCAAACACCGAAAAAGCTCGTCGAGGAGCTGACTGTTCAACAGGGATGCGATGATACGGGGCGGGACGGTTGGTGCGCCGTTCGACCAGATCATGTTCAGGTGATTCTCGACCACTGCCGCACCATGCTGGTCGAGGAACTGTTGCGGTAATTCGGCTGCTATGAGGCGTCGCCGCTGCTCCTTGGCCGTGGTTCTCTGCAGGAGGATACAGGGTGACCGAACGAGAAGCCAGTCGTCCTTCACTGGTCGTACCTCGAAGTACGGGAGGTGATTCCTGCGTCTTGCGCTGAACGTGAAGGTCCCATCTGTCTTCACGGCCTCGGCCCAAACCAAGGGATAGCGGTTCGGTCCCGTGCTGCTTCTCAGTTGATTCTTGTGTCGGTTCCAGACCAAGGGGCCGGTGCTGACCCGATAGCCAAAATCTCGTAACCGGTTAGGGAACCGCCGGGCTGCATCGACGTGCCGCGAATGTCCTGGCTCCCTCGGGAGCAGCCATGGCAGCTCAGGATTTCCTGGCAGCCTTAGCGCTCCGACATCTTCAACGAGGATGTCTCCTTCCGGCTGGACGTTCAACCGGCGGACTCTGGCTCCTGGGCTCGACGCCTCACGTCTGAAAGTGGCAAGCATGGTTTCCTGGAGCACATCGTCGAAGACGCCCTCTCGGTCGGAGATGAACTCGAGGTGCACGGGGCTTGCTTCCGCGACAAGGAGTCGGCGAAGATTCTTGAAGTACTGGCCCGAGAGAAAACTCGTCGGCGTGACGAAGGCGACCACGCCGCCTTGGCGGGTGAGTCTCAAGGCCAGATCCGTAAATAGACCGTAGTTGTTGGCGTGGCCGTACAGTCCTCGCTGGAACAGTTGCCTTCGATCCTTGTCAAGCTTCACGCGCCCGTAGGGAGGGTTTCCGATCACGAGGTCGTACCGTTCAGTGGCGATCTCCTCGAGCGCGTCACGCACAGATATGAGCACCGGCAGTACTTCGCCCGCCGCCTCGGCAACCGGTCGGAACACCGTGTCAAGGAAGACTTGAGATAACCATGCGCTGAACCGGTCTATCTCGTATCCGCTTATAGTCCTGCTGAGCAACTCCAGCTTTCTGGACGGTTCGAGAGCCCTGTACTGTGCAAGCTTGGCGGTGGCTACCGGAGCGAGGAACGCTCCACCTCCGCAGGCAGGGTCCAGTACGGCCGCCGTACCAAGGTCGACACCGCATTTTCGAGTCAACTCGAGCAGGCGCCTTGCGAGTGGAGGCGGAGTGAAGTAGATACCGTGCCTGGAGCGGTACTCCCTGGGCAGCAGGGCCGTATATAGCCTCCCCACCACGAAACTCGCATCGAGGGGCGACATCTGAGCGAGCGACTTCCCGAACGGTTCGAGCGCTCCTGAGAGGCGAGGATCGATCTGGACCTCTGCGCCGAAGTCGGCGAGTTCGCGTAAAGGGAGGTCACCACCCTGCTCCAGCCAGTACGTTCGGACCAGGTCGAATATCAGCCCTCTTACCTGTTCGATCGTCAGGGCGGCGGTAGGTAGTGGGAGTTCGCCCAGAAGTCGTGAGGGCCTGTACTTCGATAGGGACATCGCCTGGAGCGATAGTACCACCGGCTCGCCGAACAGCTGCACCGGCGGTGCGGGACGTGTGTCAACGGATGTGCGGGGCATAGCAGGTCTCCTCCTTCGGCTCCTCCTACCTTAAATAGTAAGGCACCCGTATGCCGTGCTGGCCTGTGAATAGGCGCATGCCGGGAGGGGTGCACGGAGATATGGAGGGTGACGGGAGCTCGCCATGGGGCCGGAGGCGAGCGACGAGACGACTCGTTCGCCATCTCGTTCGGCGCCTGTTTCCAGGAGAAGGCCGAACGGCGCCTGAGGGCGTGGGGTCAGGAGTTCGCCACGGTCGAAAGCGGATAGGGCAGTAGTTGGCGCTCCGGTCGGCCAGATGCCGCTCGCGGTTATCATTTGCCGCATGCGCGTTATCAGCGGCAAACGGGCGGCGATCGAGACGTTCGAGAGGCGTGGCTTCACGAGCGACGTCGACGACACGGCAGGCAAGGTACGGGAGATCGTCGAGGACGTTCGGCGGCGCGGCGACGAGGCGGTGCGCGAGTATGGCCAGCGATTCGACGGAGTTCGGATCGAGGAGTTCCGCGTTCCCGAGCGGGAGTTCGACGAGGCCGAGGCGAAGATCGACAGCGAGCTTTCCGCTGCCATCGACCTGGCGGCTGGCAGGATAACGAGCTATTACCGGCACCAGCCGGCGCAAGGGTTCATCGAGGAGGAGCGCGGCGATCTCCTCGGCCAACTCGTGAGGCCGCTCGAGCGGGTGGGCTGTTACGTGCCCGGTGGAACCGCGCCGCTCTTCAGCAGCCTCCTAATGACGGCCGTACCGGCGAAGGTGGCGGGTGTCGACGAGGTGATCGTGGCCACGCCCCCGGGCAGAGGAGGCTCGGTACCGGCCGAGGTACTGGTAGCGGCCCGTCGGGCCGGGGTGGAGAACGTGTTCCGGATCGGAGGAGCCCAAGCGATCGCCGCTATGGCCTACGGCACCGAGAGCGTCCCGCGGGTCGACAAGGTAGTGGGGCCGGGCAACCGCTGGGTCGTGCTCGCCAAGCAGGCGGTCTACGGGGCCGTGGGGATCGAGGCTCTGCCCGGGCCGACCGAGACGCTGGTGTTGGCCGACGGGAGCGCCTCCGTGCGTCACGTGGCTTCGGACCTATTGGCGCAGGCCGAGCACGCGGGCGCCCAGCCGGTGCTGGTGACGACCAGCCGGGAGCTGGCCGAGGCGCTGCCCGGGGCGCTCGAAGAGGCGTTGGCCCGGCTGCCCACCGCCGGCGCCGCCCGAGAGTCGCTCGAGGAGCGCGGCTACCTGGTTCTGGTAGATGACCTCCAGGAGGCGATGGAGGTCGCCAACGCCTACGCGCCGGAGCACCTCTGCCTGCTCGTCGACGACCCGCAGGCCCTGCTGCCGCTGGTCCGCAACGCCGGTGGGGTGTTCCTGGGCCACCGGAGCATGGAGGCGCTGGGCGACTATGTCCTGGGTCCGAGTCACGTGATGCCCACCGGAGGGACGGCCCGCTTCTCATCGTTCGTCAATCTGAACGACTTCCAGAAGCTCATCCCGCTCGTCGGGGTCGGTGAAGAACTTCTGAGCCTGCTGGCCGAGCCCGCCGCTAGAATGGCGCGGGCCGAAGGGCTCGAGGCGCACGCTCGCGCGATCGAGTCGAGAACGGGGTCCGAAGGGGAGTGAAGCCGCCTGCATCGAACGTTGGCCCTCGTGCCGCTCCTGGTAGTCATGTTCCTGCTCCAGGACCTGGTACGCCTGCCGGTGCAGGACGCGCTCCAGATCTGGCGGTACCCGGAGAGCGTCACGTTCCGCTGCCCTGTCGACGCCATCCTCGTCATGGGAGCGGCGCAGTACGACGGGGAACCCTCGCCCGTCTTCCGGAGGCGACTCGACCGGGCCGCTGAACTCTACGCTGCCGGCTGCGCTCGGCAGCTCATCGTGACCGGCGGCTCGCAGAGGGGAGACAGGTTCAGCGAAGGGCAGGCAGGCCTGCGGTACTTGCGCGAGGCGGGAGTCCCGGACGCTGTGCTCGTGGCAGAGACGAGGTCACGCACCTCCTACCAGAACATCCGCAACAGCCTGCCGCTGCTCGACGGTGATGAGTTGCTGATCGTCACCGACGACATGCACGCCTACCGGAGCCGCTGGCTGGCCCGGTACTTCGGCCTCGACGCCGAGGTTGCCACGGTAGCGACCAGCGGGAACAGGTTGATGTACGGTGCCCGCGAACTCCTGAGCCTGCTGGCATATCAATCGGGCTACATGCGCTGAGGCCGTAGGCAGAGTCCGTCGCGCGGATCCCGAGCGGCTCGAGAAGGAAGGTGGTGAGGCGCTTCTGGTCAGACCAGGAAAGGGTTGGTCCGGCTTTCGACACCGATCGTCGTCGTGTCGCCGTGGCCCGGGAGCACCAGCGTGTCCGGCGGCAGCGACAGCAGTTCATGCCGGATGCTGGCGAGCAGCTGCTCGTGATCGCCGAAGGGCAGGTCGGTGCGCCCGATCGAGCCCTTGAAGAGCGCGTCACCGGCGAGTACCAGCCGCTCCGCGGGAGCGTAGAAGGCGACATGTCCGGGCGCGTGGCCGGGCGTATGCAGGCAGTCGAATGTGAGCCCTGCCAGTTCCAGCCGCTGACCGTGTCGAAGCTCGACCGTCGCCTGCGGCGGTTGATCTATCTCGATCCCCCACTGCGCCGCGGCGAGCGAAGCGTACTCGAGCAGTGGCCCATCGGCCGGGTGCAGGTAGACCGGCACCTCGTGGGTCTCGAGGAGCTCTGCGAGGGCGCCGACGTGATCGAAGTGGGCGTGGGTGAGGAGGATCGCCTCGAGCCTCCGGCCGCTCGTCAGCAGAGCCTGCGCGAGCGTCGCCGCTTCGTCGCCCGGGTCGACCAGCAGTACCGCATCCGAGCCTGCCGCTCCGACCAGGTAGCAGTTCTCCTGCAACGGGCCCACGGTGAGGCGTTCCAGCAGCAGCTGACCGGTCTTCATCGGCGGCTCCTCAGCATGGTCGCGAAGATGTCCCGGTACATCCGCAGCCTCATCGCCATACCGGCGATGAAGCCGCGCTTCTCCTCCTTCATCACCTGTGAGACCCCCTCCAGCGGTATGTCGCGGCAGCGCCACCCCTCGCGGCGAGCGACGTCGGTGATCGCCACCTCGATCCCGTAGCGGGTCGCTTCCAGCTGCGGGACCCTCAGGAGCAGATCGCGCCGCACCGCCCGCTGGCCGTTCAGCTGGGGAGTCAGCCGTTGAGCGGCTGTGGTTCGCCAGCGACCGCCGGTGAAGACCCCACGGGTCATGTCGACCTCGCCGGCGATGACCGGAGCGGCCAGATCCTGAAGGTGTCGGGGTGTGAGGCCCACGAGGTCGGCGTCGACCAGCAGTACCGTCTCGCTGGCGATGCTCCTGAGCCCGGCTGCAACGGCGCCCCCCTTGCCGAGGTTGCGTTGCAATCCGATGACCCGGGCCCCGGCCCGCCGGGCCGCCTCGCCGGTACCGTCGGTCGAACCGTCGTCGACGACGAGGACCTCGCCCACGCCCGAACGCAGGCCGACTTCCACTACTCCGTCTATCGTTTCCGCCTCGTTGTAGGCAGGTATCAGGATCGTGCAGATCCCGCGGGCGTCGGTGGCGGCGCTACCCTCGAGGGTGGCGCCGCTATCCGCGGATGATGCCGCCGAGCTCATTGAAGGTGATCAGCAGGATGAGGGCCAGAACCGCCATCACGCCGATGAAGTGGATCGTCTCCTCCTGGCCAGGCCGGAACGGCCGCCGCCGGATCGCGACGAGCGTAGCCAGCAGCATCCGCCCGCCGTCGAGGCCGGGGATGGGCAGCAGGTTGAAGACGGCCAGTGACAGGTTGATGAGCGCGGCGAGCATGAGCACTGGGGCAACGCCAACCTGGGCCGCCTGATTGACCGCACTCACCATCCCCACCGGCCCTGCGACGTCCTCACTCGGATTACCGGTAAGCACCGAACCGAAGCCTCGCACGAAGGAGACGACCGCCTGCGGCACGGCCCGGACGCTGAACATGAACGACTCGCCCAGTGCGGCAGGGAAGCCGACGGGCTCCATCTGGAACGGCCGCAGGGTGACCCCCAACTGCGGGATTCCGGCGGTCCCTTCGGGAGGCCATGGCCTCTCCAGGGTCAAGCGCTCGCCCTCCCGGACCACGACGATCTCGAGCCGATCGCCAGTCTGTACCATCTCCACGACCTGCTCGATCGATGGATCGGCTACCCCATTGAGCAGGACGATCCGGTCCCCCGCCTGGAGGCCGAGGGCCTCGGCGGCCGAACCGACCATGACGCCCTCGATATAGGTCGCCTGCTCGTCCACCGCGCCGCTGGTCAGGGCACGGTAGGAGGGTTCGAGGGTGAGCGCCAGCGCGATGAGCAGCACGCCCAGGGCGAAGTTGGCGATCACTCCGCCCACCAGCACCCACAGCTTCTGAGGCAGGCTCTTGGTCGCCATCCCCTCGTCCGGATGCTGGAGGTTGCCCTCCTCGTCGACTTTGGGCGCCATCCCCGGCAGGTCGACGTAACCACCGACGGGGAAGGGCCCAACCCGCCACTCGGTGCCCGCCCAGCGGCGCTTCCAGATCGCCGGGCCCATGCCTATGCTGAACGCGCGAACAGGAACCCCGACGCTCCGGGCGTTGAGGTAGTGAGCGAGTTCGTGGACCGACACCGAGACGGTGAGGATCAGGAGGAAGATCAGGGCTGTGAGCATGACTCCATCGCCCAACAAGTATGCCAGATGGGGCTCCCGGCGGTGGTATGCGGCTCGACTCGGTTCAGGCCCGGCCCGTCTTCTCCAGCCCGTGCAGCGCTCTCACCACGTCGGTCTTGCTGAGGATGCCCACCAGTCGGCCGTAGCGGTCGAGCACCATCAGCCGGCCCAGTTCGCCTGCGCTGAGGAGCTTCACCGCGTCCATGGCGTCCGCGTCCGCGACGATCGTCTCGGCCGGGCGCACGATCCGCTCCACCCGCTCGTCCGGATCGGCCTCACGAGCATCGTCGAGCCTGGCGAAGCCTAGCAGATGGTCGTAATCATCGATGACCGGGTAGCCCACGTGGCGCCTGAAGTTGGCCAGCTGCAGGAACTTGCCGAGGGGCATGTCGGCGGTAACGCTCATCACGTCCCGCGTCATCAGGTCCGAGACGAACTTCCCCTGCAGCGCGGCGGTCATGGCGGCGTAGCGGGTCTCGGCCGCCACGGCGTTGTAGACGAAGAACGCCACGACGACAAGCAGCAGTTGGAAGGTGAAGAAGCCGTAAACGCCCAGCAGCAGCGCTACGACCCGGCTGACGCCGGCGGCGATGCGGGTCGCGCGCAGGTATGGAATCCAGAGGGCCAGGAGTGAGCGCAGGATCCGGCCGCCGTCGAGCGGGAGCGCCGGCAGCAGGTTGAAGAGGGCGAGCGCCAGGTTGGTGAGGGTCAGGTAGGAGAAGATGAAGAGGCCCCCGGGGCCCATGGGAAGGTATTGCCAGGCGAGCCAGCAGAGAGCGGCGAGCACCAGGCTGGTGATCGGTCCGGCGATGCCGACCAGCGCCTCGGCCCCCCTCTGGCGGGGCAGCTCGTCGAACTGAGCGACGCCACCCAGGAACCAGAGGGTGATCTCCTTCACCTCCACGTCGTAGAGGCGCGCTACCACCGCGTGGCCCAGCTCGTGGATCACCACGCCGGTGAAGAGGCCGATGGCGGCCATCAACCCCAGCAGGTATGGGGTGACGCCACCGAGGAGGGTGGAGCCGCCGGCGACGTCGAATCCGGCACGACCCAGCAGGTCGAGGTAGCCGGGCAGCTGATGGGCGATGAGCCAGGCGAAGAGCGGGAGCACCAGCAGGAACGAGGTGTCGAGGCGCACCGGTATGCCCAGCATCCGGATCGGCAACCTGATAGCACCGCCGAACATCTAACGACTCTGAGCGCCGTCGCTGGCGGTCATCTCCCGGCCGAGCCGCCGGCAGGCCTCCCCGGCCAGCCTGCGCGCTGCCCGGTCGGCCTCCTCGAGAACGCTCCAGCTGAGTGGCTCCGCGGGCGCGTTCTCCAGCACCTCTGCGAGTACCCGGGCGATGGCGGGGAACGGGAGACGTCCTTCGAGGAAGGCAGCGACCGCGACCTCGTCGGCAGCGTTCAGGTAGGTGGGCGCGAGTCCGCCGATCTCTCCGGCCCGGTAGGCGAGCGGCAGGCACGGGAACCGGTTCACATCTGGCGGCAGGAGCTGCCACTCCCCTTGGAGCGGCAGCGGCTCGAGCGGCAGGGGGGGACGCCGGGGGCCTTCGATGCCGTACTGGATGGGAAGTCGCATGTCGTGCGGGCCTATCTGCGCCTTTATCGATCCGTCGGCGTAGCGAACGAGCCCGTGGATGAGCGATTGGGGGTGGATTACGACCTCGATGCGCTCGAGCGGTACCTCGAAGAGGAAGTGGGCCTCCAGCACCTCGAGCCCCTTGTTGAACAGGGTGGCCGAATCTACGGTGACCTTGGGCCCCATGGACCAGTTGGGGTGAGCGAGCGCCTCCTCCGGCGTCACGTTCGACAGGTCGGCAGGGCCTTGACGGAACGGCCCTCCCGAAGCGGTTAGTACGAGCGCATCCACGGCACCCGGGTCCTCGCCCAAGAGGCATTGGTAGAGGGCCGAGTGCTCCGAGTCGAGTGGGGTGATGGTCCCGCCCGAGCGCGTGGCGAGATCCTTCATCAGGGGTCCCGCCACCACCATCGCCTCCTTGTTGGCGAGGGCGACGTGGCGGCCCACCGCGAGGGCGTGAGCGGTCGGTTCGAGGCCGGCCATCCCGGGGATCGCGGCGACGACGCTGTCCACCACCAGGCCGGCGACCTCCTTGGCACCCTCCTTGCCGCTGGCGAGCCGGGTCCCAGGCGGCAACTCCCTTCGCAGCTCGTCCGCGACCGAGTCGTCGCAGGAGACGAGTTCCGGGCCGAACTCCCTCACCTGCTCGAGCAGGCTGGTCCAGTTGCGGCCGGCCGCCAAGCCCCTGACCCGGTAGCCGCGCCAGCGGGCGACGTCGAGAGCCTGGGTGCCGATCGACCCGGTCGAGCCGAGTATCGAGATGGTCTTCATCAACGGCATTCTCGCCCATCTAGCGCAGCCGGACAATCGCGCGCGCACGCTTCGCCGGGATATGCGGCAAGACGAGCGGAAGCGTGGGGGAAGCCGCCGGTGATAACCTTCGACTGCATGAACGACGCCGGGAACGACACGCAGTTGCTAGCCCAGGCCGAGCGCCTCGCCTCTGCCGCCCACGGTGGGCGTGTCGCCCACAGCGGCTTCATCGAACCGGAGGCCAGCGCCAGGCTGGTCCACGACCTGGCGCGGCGGGGCTTGCCCGCTACGGCCTGGGGCGGGCGGCCGGGAGCCCGCCGCCGGGTGGTCACGGCCCGGCCTTCACACGTTCCCCAGGCGAGCACGCGGCTCACCGCCGTCTACTTCGGCGGCGTCGGGGCAGATCCCGACCTGCGCCAGGAGCTGGTGGCCACCGGCATCGACGAAGCCCAGTTGGGCGACTTGGTGGCCCACCAGGAGGGGACGTCGGTGGTCACGCTCGACCCGCCGCCTCCGGAACTGCTGGGCGTCGCCACGCTGAAGGGACGCCCGGTCGAGCCGCGAGTGGTGCCGCTGGAGAGGGCGCTAGCCGGGCAGGTGAAGGCGCTCACCGTGGTGGTTCCGTCGTTGCGCGTGGACGTCGTGGGAGCGAAGGGGTTCCGCGTTTCGCGTTCCTACTTCTCGAAGGGCATCGCCGGCGGCAAGGTGAGCGTGAACGGAGTTCGGGTAGGGAAGGCGGGCAACGCCGAAGTGGGCGACGAGGTGTACGCCGAGGGGCTCGGACGTCTGCGGTTGCTGAGCGTCGACGGGGAAACCCGCCGTGGGAACGTCAAGCTCACCCTCGAGGTGGAGTCGGCCGGCTGAGGCCTGGCCGCTCCACCGGCCGGCGCAGAGACTCCCGCGGCTACAACCGCACCCGCTTGCCACCCTCCTTCGAGCGTGACTTGAAGATCATTCGGAACGGCACCTCCTGGAAGCCGAGGTCCTCACGGATGCGGTTGCGCAGGTACTGCTCGTAAGGCCGAGTGACGAACTGCTCGCTGTTGACGCTGAAGACGAACGTAGGCGGGGCGACGTCGGCCTGGGTGGCGTAGAACAGCTTGAGCGGCTTCCCATGGAAGTTCGGCGGGGTCTGGCGCTGGGTCCAGACATCGATCCAGCCGTTCAACTCCCCGGTCGTCACCCGCCGGCGCGCGGTGTCGTAGACCCTGATCACCGTGGCCAGGAGTTCGTGCAGGCCGTAGTCGTTGATGGCGCTGGTGTAGACCTTGGGCGCGAACGAGATATGGCCCAGCTGACTGTCGACGAGCCCCTCGAACTCCTTCAGCTTCTCGTCGCTGACGAGATCCCACTTGTTTATCGCCACTACTACCGGCTTGCCGCCTTCGAGCGCGAGGTTGGCGAGGCGGAGTTCGTGGTCGCCCAGTTCGAACGGGTCCACGACGAGGATGGCAACGTCCGCCGATTGCAGCGCTTTCTCGGACCTGAGTTTCGAGTAGTACTCGAGGTCGGCGTCCGGCTTGCGACGGATACCGGCGGTGTCTACCAGCACGAACGGCCTGCCGGCGAAGTGGAACTCGACGTCTACCGAGTCGCGGGTGGTGCCGGGCACGTCGGCGACGATCACCCGTTCGTCGCCCACGATGGCGTTGAGCAGGCTCGACTTGCCCACGTTCGGCCGGCCGATGATGGCGACCCGTACCGTCTCCTCCTCGACCCAGTCGTCTTCGGCCGGGAGTCGCCCGGCGATCTCCTCGAGCAGTTCGAAAGTACCCCTGGCGTGCTCGGCCGAGGTGGGGAACGGTTCGCCGAACCCGAGCCCGTACAGCTCGTAATACTCCGCGGTCTCCTCGTGCTGCGGGTCGTCCAGTTTCGTGGCGATGAGCAACACTTCGGCACCGCTGCCGCGCAACCAGTCGGCCACCTGCCGGTCACCGGCCGTAAGCCCATCACGCCCGTCAACGCAGAAGAGCACCAGGTCCACGTCCTCGAGCGCGGCCTCGACCTTCACCCGGATGTCCTTCTCCCAGCGGTCTCCCGACCAGAGACCACCGGTGTCCATCAGCAGCAGGCTGCCGGTCTCCTCGCTCTCGAGGCGAGCGGTCTTGACGTCACGGGTTACCCCCGGCTGGTCGGCAACGATCGCCTCGCGACGGCCTATCAAGCGGTTGAAGAGCGCCGACTTGCCTACGTTCGGGCGTCCGACTATCGCAACCTTACGCAAGCCGGCTCCCCACCTTCACCCCGTAGCCGTTCGCCCAGTCGCGGGCCCGGTTGCGGGCCTTGCCCTCGGCCTGCACCACTTCGAGCAGCAACGCTCCCTCACCGCAGGCGACTACCAGACCGGCCCCGCTCACCTCCAGCACCTCGCCCGGTTCACCGGCGCCATCGGCGGGCCGCATCTCGTACACCCGCACCCACTTGCCGCGGAATCCGAAGCGGCTGCCCGGCCAACCGTAGGTGCCGCGGAACCTATCGAAGCTCGCCTTCGCGGGGCGCCGCCAGTCGATCTCGCCGTGAGCCCTGGTCAGCATCGGCGCCAGCGTGGCCGCGTCGTCGTCCTGCGGCCGGCACTCCAGTTCGCCTCGCCCCAGGCGTTCGAGCGCCTCGCAGATCGCAGCCGCGCCCAGTTCGGCGAGCCGGTCGAAAAGCTCAGGAGCGCGCTCGTCCGGTCCGATCCGGCACCGCCGTTGGAGGCAGACGGGACCGGTGTCGAGCCCAGCTTCCGTCTGCATGATGCTCACCCCGGTCTCCTCCTCACCGTTGATGATCGCCCACTGGATGGGGGCCGCGCCACGGTAGGCGGGAAGCAGGCTGGCGTGGACGTTGAGGAAGCCGTGGCTCGGTACGTCCAGCAGTGACCGCGGCAAGATCTTCCCGTAGGCCGCGGTGACGGCAACGTCCGGCTCCAGTTCGGCGAGTCGCCGGGCGAACTCGTCGTTCCCCTTCAGGCGAGCCGGTTGCGCCAACTCCAGGCCCAGTTCGCGCGCCTTTCGCGCCACCGGTGGAGGGCTGCTGCTCATCCCCCTGCCGGCCGGTTTGTCGGGTTGGCTCACGACCAGAACGACCTCGAATCGCTGCTGCAGGGCGAGGAGCGAGGGGAGAGCGAACGCCGGCGAGCCGAAGAAGACCAGCCTCACCGGCTTCGTTCGGCGCCCTTCGAACGGAGCTCCTTGAGGAGTGCCTTGGCCTGGCGCTGGAGCCGGGCCAGGTCTGCCCGGTGCTCCTCGAGGAAAGCCCGGCGCTCCTCTTCGGGCAGGCGGTCGAAGAAGAGTATCCCTTCGAGGTGATCGTATTCGTGCTGCAGCACCTGCGCGAAGTGACCCTCAGCCTCCAGCTCTTGCGCCTTGCCCTGCAGGTCCTGGTAGCTGACCCGCACCTTCAGGTCGCGCTCGAGCTCCTCGACGTAGAGTCCGGGTATCGAGAGGCACCCTTCGGGGACCACCTGGGCCCCCTTGCGCTGGGTGATCTGCGGATTGACCATGACGAAGTCCTCGAGGTGCTCCAACTCACCATCCTCGTTGCGCCGGCATCTGCTGGCCACGAAGAGGCGCAGCGGCTCGCCGACCTGAGGAGCGGCGAGCCCCACCCCTTCGTCGTCGTGCATGGTTTCGATCATGTCTTCCGCCAGGCGCGCCAGCTCTTCGTCGAAGCGGGTGACCGGCCGGGCCGGACGGCGCAGCACCGGGTCGCCGTAGTAGCGGATGGTTCGGATCAACTCGACTCGACCTCCAGACCGCTGCGGCCTAGTTGGGCCGAACGGGGGGACGCGACAGCCGGACGTTGGCGGCGACCGTTCCTACGGCTTGCACGCCTTCTGGCAGTTCCAGCGTCACGGGCAGAGTATACCCACCCACCTGCGGCTCTTCGGTCTGCAGAGAGACCGTCGCCGGCACGCTTTCGAGCGAAGCAAGGATGCTGGGCGGCCCGACCAGACGCACCTGCTCCTGCTCCAAGCCGGCGGTCACCGTGAAGCCTGGCACGGCCGGCGTCTGCAGGTCGACGGGTACGTCACGCGTTATCAGCACCGGTTGCTCGGCGACGCTCACCTGCACCTCGCTCGGCTGGATCTGCACCCCGGAGACGGGCAGCCCGGCTGTGTTCACTGCGAAGGGTGTGGTGGCGCGGTCCCCGGGCGCGGGTCGCACCGGCGCCAGCGCCCTGGCCACCTGCGCCAGGGTGGAGGAGCGTGCCCTTACCGTCACCTCGGCCGGTTCGACCGTCGTGATCACCTTCACGTCGCCGGGACCGCTGCCGATGATGACCACATCCACGGGCACGGTCTTCTCGGTAACCGCTTCGACAGTGCCGATGACGTCACTCGGGTTCACCCTCCTGAGCTCGACAGCTTGCGGCGAGAGCACGGTTATCGGCTCCTCGAACGAGCCGCTCTGCCCCTCCAGGTCGAGCACCGCCTGGAAATTGTCGGGCCGAAGGCGGTCGACCTGACCGCTGGGACCGGCGACCGTCACCTCGACGAACTCGGGCAGGCCGGTGGCGACGCTGTTGGACTGGAGCCCCTCGACGCTGATCGGTACGAACAGTGAACGCTGGGTGATCGAGGTGTCGTTGACGTTGACGAACATCCAGATGAGGGTCGCGAGCACCAGGGCGCCGAGCTTCTGGGGCCAGGCGTGGAGGAGGATGCTTAGGAGGCGGTGTACCAGCCTCATTCGCCGTACGCCTCCCGGAGGGCCTTGAGGACGTCGGCGGGGGCCATGTCACTGCGCAGGATACCGTCGCGCGCCAGGCTCACCGTGCCCCGCTCCTCGCTCACGACCATGACGAGCGCGTCGGTCACCTCTGAGAGGCCGAGTGCCGCCCGGTGGCGGGTGCCGTGCTTGGCGCTCCACCCCTCGTGGCGCTCGGAGAGCGGGAATATCGCGCCGGCGTAGGCAACTACCTCTTCCCGGATGATCACCCCGCCGTCGTGAAGCGGACCCTGCGAGGCGAAGATCGTGTGCAGCAGAGCGGCCGTGACAGGGGAGTTGAGTTCGGTCCCGTTGCGGCCATACTCCTTGAGCGGGGTTCGTTGTTCGATGGCGATGAGAGCGCCGCGCCTCTGGGCGGCGAGTTCGCGGACCGCCGTCATGATCTCCTGCACGGGATTGCCGGCAGCGGCCCTGTTGAGCCGCCCCCGGCCCACGCGCTCGAGCGCTGCGCGCAGTTCGGGTTGGAAGACGACGACGAGCGCTATGAAGAAGACCGGCGCGACGCTGTCGAACACCCACTTGGTCGCCTCCAGCCCGATCTGCGTCGCGAGGAACCAGAGGCCGATGAGCGCCGCAAGGCCACGTAACACGTTCCAGGCTCGGGACCCGATGAGCAGTTGGTAGCCCTGGTAGAGGAAGACCGCGATGATGAGGATGTCGATCAGGTCCAGCAGGCGGAACGATTCAAGAAACCACAAGAGGCCCTCCGAGGGGGCAGGCAACACGGCGAGTGTGCGATCTGTTCAGGCAGCAGGGATGCGCCTCGTGACTTTGGTCGAGGATACCATGCACGGCGGCACTTCTCCTGCCTCCTCCGGGGCTGTGGAGCGGGCAGATGAGAGGTTAGAGTGGTCGGCGGAGGAACCAGCATGGAGCATATGAACAAGCGAATCGAAACCCTCAGGGGGTATCTTTGACGTCGCCGGCAAGAAGGCCCGGCTCGACGAGCTAGAACCGCAGCTGAACGACCCCGGCTTGTGGAACGACCCGGAGCGCGCTCGCAAGCTCACCCAGGAGGGAGCGCGGCTGCGTCGGATAGTCGACGGCTTCAGCCGGCTCGTCGACGATCTCGAAGGTCTCGAGGAGTTGAGCGAGATCGCCTCCGATGACGAGGCAGAGGAGCTGGAAGAGGAGCGGCAGCGCGTGGAACGGGCCCTCGACGAGCTCTACCGCGAGACCCTGTTCCAGGGCGAGCATGTAGAACGGGCCGCGATCGTGACGATCAAGCCGGGCGCTGGAGGCACCGAGTCTTCGGACTGGGCCGGCATGCTGCTCCGCATGTACCGGCGCTACGCCGAGCGGAACGGCTTCAAGGTCGAACTGCTCGATCTGATCGCCAACGAGGCCGCCCCGGGGGCCATCGACTACGCTCAGATGATCGTTCGGGGTGAACGCGCGTTCGGGCTCCTCTCGGTCGAGGGTGGCGTGCACCGGCTGGTGCGGGTGAGCCCGTTCGACTCCCAGAACCGGCGCCACACCAGCTTCGCCTCCGTGGAGGTGATGCCCGAGATCGACGAAGACATCGAGATCGACATCGACCCCAACGACCTCAGGGTCGACGTCTACCGTTCTTCCGGCCCGGGCGGGCAGTCGGTCAACACCACCGACTCGGCAGTGCGGGTCGTCTACAGGAGCGGCACGCCGGAGGAGATCGTCGTCACCTGCCAGGACGGCAAGTCGCAGATCAAGAACCGGGAGAAGGCGATGACGGTACTGCGCAGCCGCCTCTGGGAGCGTGAGGAACGGCGCCGCCTGGAGGAGCAGATGAAGGCGCGCGGCGAGCAGAAGGCGATCGAGTGGGGATCGCAGATCCGCTCCTACGTGCTCGACAAGCAGTACGTGAAAGACCACCGGACAGGACTCATGCGACACGACCCCGACAACGTGCTGGACGGCGACATCGAGGACATGATCTGGGCCGGCCTGGAGTGGGCCGCCGGCGGGAGGCAGGCGGCCTGATGCGGGAAGGCGGTGACCGGGCAGCACACACCCCGGGTCCCGCTTGCCCGCTCTGTTGACGATGCGGATCCTGGCGGTTGCCGACGCCGTCTCGCCGGTCGTCTACTCCGAACGCTTCCCGCAGAACCTGGGACCGATCGACCTGGTCCTTTCGGCCGGCGATATGCCCGGTCACGTGCTCGAGTTCATGGCCACCAAACTGAAGGTGCCGCCGGTCTTCGTGTTGGGGAACCATGGCAACGGCTACGTTAGGGACCGGACCGGCGACGAGTTGACTCTGCCGGGCGGCTGCATCAACGCTCACCGCCGGGTAGTCGAGGTTGGTGGCCTGCTCATCGCCGGGGTCGAAGGCAGCGCTCGCTACCGCCCGGGCGATGGACAGTACAGCGAGTTCGAGATGGCCCTGCACTGCTGGTCGCTGGCGCCGCGCCTGACCTGGAACAGGGCCGTGAAGGGCCGGGCCCTCGACATCCTGCTCACCCATGCTCCGCCCAAGGGGCCGCACGAGGGGAGCGACTACCCGCACCGCGGCATCCCGGCGTTCAACGAGTTCGTGAGGCGCTGGCGTCCCAAGCTGCACGTCCACGGGCACGTTCATCTGACCGGTGCCAACGCTCCCCGGGAGTACGTCACCGACGAAGGGGTACGTGTGATCAACGCCTTCGAGTTCACCCTCATCGAGATCCCCGAGCCCGCGAGATCCTGCTGAGCCGCCGTCGCGCGCGACCCGAAGACGCGGGCGTTGGGCACGGCACTCGGTCGAGGGCGCCAACGTGATACAGCTTGGAGGATGGAAGAGCGAGGCGACGGAGGGCGTTACGACCCGAACGAGGCGACCGTGAGCCGCACGGAGCTGGAGGCTCTCGAGGCGGCGGCTCTGCTGGTGCGCCTCGAAGCCAGCGGAGTTCTGATCCTCCGCGGAGCCGACCGGATCGACTTCCTCCACGGTCAGGTGTCGAACGACGTCCGCGGCCTGCCGGCGGCCGGCACGAACCGCTCCCTGCTGCTCAATCACCGCGGCCATGCACTCGCCCAGATGCGGGTGTTCAGGCTCGCCGAGGAGCTGCTGGTGCTGGTAGATGACGGCGCGCTGCCGGTCGTCGAGGAGAGCTTGCGGCGGCACATCATATTCGATCAGGTCGAACTCGAGCGGCGTGAGGACATGAGCGCGCTGACCCTCCAGGGAGCCAAGGCCAAAGAGATCATCGAGACGGCTCTGGGCGTCGAGGTGCCGGCAGAGGGAACGTTCGGGACGATCCGGTTCGAAGGCTCAGAGGTGATCGTGACGCCGTCCCGACGGAGCGCTCAGGGCGGCTTCGACCTCCTCGCCCACGGCGAGCTGGTGGGGCCGCTGACCGAAGCGCTCGCCGAGTCAGGAGCGGTTGCCGGCAGTGAAGAAGCGCTCGAGCTGGGCCGGGTGATGGGCCGCATACCGGCGGCCGCCAGCGAAGGCGGCGAGGGTATCCTTCCGCAGGAAGCCGGACTCGAGCCGCTCGTCTCGTACCGGAAGGGCTGCTACCTGGGTCAGGAGATAATGGCCCGCATCGAGGCGCGCGGCAAGCTGCGGCGCGAACTCGCCTGCCTGATGCTCGACGGCCAGCCCGCCGGCGGGGAGCGTGACATCAGGTCGGCTGGCAAGCTGGTGGGCAGACTCGGCCGGACGGTGCGTCATCCGCGCCTCGGCTACCTCGCCCTGGCCGTGCTGCGCAGCGACCTGCCCGAGGATGCGCGCCTCGAGGTGGGCGGCGTGGGTGCCAGAGCGGCTCCTGTGCCGATCGAGTCGGCGGCCGCCGCGAACGCGTAGGGCGAGGGAAACGGCGCCCGTAAACACGGGAGGCCAACCGGGCCGCTGCTAGAATGCATCCATGAAGGAAAAGAAGCGCTGGTTGGCAGAGGAGTACGCCGAGGCCACCGAGCGGACCGAGGAGCGCGACTACCCGTTCCGGACGCTCTCCGGGATCGAGGCCGATCCGGTCTACACGCACGAGGACCTCGAGTCGTTCGACCCCGACACCGAACTGAACTACCCGGGCAGCTACCCCTACACGAGAGGGGTACAGGCCTCGATGTACCGCGGCAAGCTCTGGACCATGCGGATGTTCGCAGGCATGGGCAGCGCCGAGCAGACCAACGAGCGCTTCAAGCGCCTGCTGGACGCCGGTCAGACGGGACTCTCCACGGCCTTCGACCTGCCCACGCTCATGGGCTACGACAGCGACCACCCCTTCTCCAAGGGGGAGGTGGGCAAGTGCGGGGTGGCGGTTTCCAGCCTGGCCGACATGGAGGTCCTCTTCGAGGGCATCGATCCGGCCGCAGTTACCACCTCGATGACGATCAACTCCCCTGCCAACGCCATCTGGGCCATGTATCTGGCGATGGCCGAGAACAAGGGTGTGCCGCTGGTCGAGCTCGGGGGAACGATCCAGAACGACATCCTCAAGGAGTTCATCGCGCAGAAGGAGTACATCTTCCCACCGGCTCCGTCGGTGAAGTTGGTGATCGACACGTTCGAGTGGGGGCCGGCCAACGTGCCCAAGTGGAACTTCGTCTCGGTCTCCGGCTATCACATCCGCGAGGCCGGCTCGACGGCGGTACAGGAGCTCGCCTTCACCCTCGCCGACGGCATCCACTACGTCCGCAAGGCCATCGAGCGGGGCCTCGACGTCGACGAGTTCGCTCCGCGCATCTCCTTCTTCTTCAACCTCCACAACGACTTCTTCGAAGAGATCGCGAAGCTGCGGGCCGCCCGGAGGATCTGGGCCAGGCAGATGCGGGAGGTCTTCGGCGCCCGCAATCCGCGCTCATGGATGTTGCGAACGCACGCCCAGACAGCCGGGGTTTCGCTCACCGCTCAGCAGCCGCTCGTGAATGTCGCCAGGGTCGCGATCCAGGCGCTGGCGGGCGTGCTGGGAGGCACCAACAGCCTCCATACCGATGCCTACGACGAGGCTCTGGCTCTCCCCAGCGAGGAGGCGGCGACCCTCGCTCTGCGCACGCAGCAGGTGATCGCTTACGAGACCGGGGTGGCTAGCACCGTCGATCCTCTCGCCGGCTCCTACTACCTCGAGAATCTGACCAACGAGATGGAGCGTCAGGCGCTCGCCTACTTCGATCAGATCGACGCCCTGGGTGGCGTTGAGAAGGCGATCGAGGCGGGATTCTTCGCCCGTGAGATCGGGGACGCCGCCTACGAGCAGCAGGCCGAGATCGACAGCGGCGAGCGGATCATCGTAGGGGTCAATCGGTATGCCGCAGAATATCCCGAGGTGCCGATCGAGAGGATCGACCCCGAAGTCGAACGACGTCAGGCCGAGAGGCTGGCGCGGGTCAGGCGCGAGCGGGACGAGGAGCGGGCCCGAAGGGCACTGGATAGCCTGCGCGAGGCGGCGGCGCGGGGCAGCAACACCATGCCGGCGTTCCTCGAGGCGGCTCACGCCTACTGCACGCTGGGCGAGCAGATGGACGTGTTGCGCGCCGTATACGGGGTCTACGAAGAGCCGGTACTGATCTGAGCACTGCTCGCGATCGCTTCGACGAGCGGTCAGCGGCAGCGTGCCGAGGCAAGCCGTGCACGCGCGACAGGAGGAAAGATGCCAGAGCGTAGGATACGCGTTCTGATCGCAAAGCCGGGACTGGACGGGCACGATCGTGGCGCCAAGGTGATAGCCAGGGCGTTGCGTGACGCGGGGATGGAAGTCATCTACACCGGTCTCCGGCAAACGAGCGAGATGATCGTCAACGCTGCCGTCCAGGAGGACGTGGACGCCGTGGGCCTGTCGGTCCTCTCCGGCGCCCACATGCACTACTTCCGGGAAGTGGTCGACGGCCTCAGGGAGCAGGGGGCGCAGGACGTACTCGTCTTCGGCGGAGGGATCGTGCCTGACCAGGACCTGGTCGAACTCCGCGACATGGGGGTGGGGCGGATCTTCACTCCTGGAACCAGTACCGCCGAGGTGGTCGAGTACGTCCGCGAAGCAACGGCCGAGCGCGAGCGGGTGGACAGCTCCAGCTGAACGGTTGCCTAAGCAAGCCTGCTCAGTAAGCGGCCGGGCGCGCGAGTAGCGCCGGGCCGCTTCCTTTCGGGCTCCCAGGGGGGACGCGGAATCTTTCACCCTGCCCTGAAGGAGGGTCATGTTACATTCGACCTCGGCTACGGCGTAGTCGCGCGTCGCGGGGACGCGTTCGGGACTGAGCCGTCCCTCGGGGGAGACCAAATCTGGAAGGGTCAGCGATTTGAAGCTCCTTCGTCTCTGCTCCATCAGCTTGCTTCTGAGCGCAGCCACAATAGTTCTTGCCGACGGATACGCCCTGAAGACAGTCAGGCCAGGTGACAGCCTGGGGTCCATCGCCAACCGCTACAACCTCTCGGTTGGCGCTCTGATGCAGTTCAACGGACTCGAGTCGGTGACGATCCACCCGGGTCAGGTCCTCAAGGTTCCCTACGTGGCCGCCGTCGGTGGTACCGCCGAACCGGCGCCCACCCCTCCGCCCGGCTTCCGTCAGCACGTGCTGCAGCCGGGAGAGACCCTTACCGACGTCGTCGACCAGTACGGCATCACCATCGAGGCGCTCGTTGGAGCCAACCCCGACATCTCGTCGCTCGACCGGCTCCCCGCCGGCATGGAGTTGCTGATCGCCCCCTACCAGGGCCTCGTGGTCACCCTCGAGCAGGAGACCCAACTCGCTCACATCCTCGCCGAGTACGACGTAGACCCGGTCGAAGTCGCCAGGGCCAACGATCTCACCTCGCCGGCAGACCTCAGTGACGGAATGCTGCTCTTCCTGCCCGGGGTGGAGCCGGTTGCCGCCCTCGAACGACTGCGCAAGGTGCGGGAACTCGAGAACACCTACATGTGGCCACTTCACGGCCGCATCACCTCCTACTTCGGCCGCCGCAACCTGGGCATGGGTACCTCCAGCTTCCACCGGGGCATAGACGTAGCCGCACCGTTCGGCTCGACCGTCACCGCTGCCCGCAGCGGGACCGTGTCGTTCGCCGGCTGGTCCTCCCAGGGTTACGGCTACCTGGTCAAGATCCGTCACATGGGCGGCGCTGAAACCTGGTACGGCCACTTCAGCCGAATCCTCGTCAACGTGGGCGATTACGTGCGGCAGCAGGAACCGATAGGGCTGGTAGGCTCGACCGGCATCTCCACGGGACCTCACCTGCACTTCGAACTGCACGAGCGGGGACGTGCCCTCGACCCGCTCGGCCAGCTCAACTGAGAACCCGATAGCCACGAAAGAGAGCTTCTCCCGCCAACTGGACGGGAGAAGCTTAATTGTGGCGACTCGTTCACGTGCGGGGCCGAGCTGGCCGCCGAACCGCTACTCCTTGGCCCAGAGGATGCGGCCGCACGACGGACAGCGGGTGACGCCGGCGCCCTTCTTCGCTTTCTGAACCACGTGGATCGGGAGCTTCACGTTGCAGCCCCCGCACTGCTGATTGCTGACGACCGGGACGAGCCCCACTCCGCGCCTGGCCTTGCGAACCTGCTCGTACTGGCGCAGCAGTTGGCGGTCGATCTCCTTGGCCAGCGACTCACGCTCGCCCGAGAGCGAGCCGATGCGCTCGTCCAGCTTCTCCAGTCGGGCGTCTTCCTCCGAGCTGAGCTCTGCCAGGACCGGTTCGAGTTCGCCGAGTTCACCTTCAAGGCCCGCTATCACCTCGTCGAGCTCCTCGAGCTCGCCCAGCAGCGGCATCGTGTCCTCTTCGAGCTCCTGCACGCGGGTTGCGAACTGTAGTTCCTGATTCTGGAACTGCGAGGCCTCCTTGGCGCTGTCGGCCCTCAGGCCGGCTGCGGCAGCTGCCTTGCGGCGCTCGTCGAGAGCCTTCAGTTCCATCTCGTTCTGCGAGACGCGCTTCCTCAGATCCTCGCGCTCCGCCCGGCGCTTGGCCAGCTGATCCTCGAGCCCCTGGCGGCGTTTGCGAGTCTCGATCAGCTCCGGCGGAGTCTGGCCCTTCTCCTCCTGCAGGTTGTCCAGTTCCAGATCCCTGGTCTGGACGTCGCTGAGCCTTTCAAGCATCTGACCTCCTGAGAACGAAGGGCAAAAATAAACTCCGCTCGATCGTCGTCAAACGGAGTGCCCTCATACGCCGTTTACTGGGCGGTTGCTTCACGCCCACGAGTGTAGCACGGCCTGTTCGGCCCTCGTGATTAGGGATGTGAGTGTCACGTTAGAATCATTCGATGTTCGAAGAGTCTCCCGACGGCTTCATCTCGCGGTGGCGGCAACATGCCGCCGCGGCCCGGGTGTTCTCGCGAACCGAGGGACTACCGCTCCTCGAGGTGGAGGCGGGCGGGGCGATCCTCCAGGTATTGGAGCGAACCGGCCCGTACCTGGCCCAGCCGGGCGAGGCGAACGTGATCATCAACCCCACGGCCCGCACCGTCGAGCTGCACGGGAGCGGCAAGATGTCGGTCGAGGTTGCGGGCATCGGCCGGATGAGCGCCTGCGGCCAGATCATCTACCGCGATGATCCCTTCCTGGTCGTGGATGTGGGCGCGCCCGTGGTCCTGGGCGTGATCGAACCGTTGCCCGATGGAGCCGTCGCCGGCGCCTGGGTCTCGTTCGAGTCGATCCCGCCGATACACGGTTTCGTGGTGCCCACGCAGAAACGCAACGTGGTGCGTTCGGCAGAGGAAGCTCCCTGAATCAGGCCGGAGCGCTCTCCTAACCCCGCTCCTCAGCCTGCTCGAACGATGTTTCGGAGCTGCCTTGGGGCGGCATCGACGTCTGCTACGATGCACTGTTCATGAGTCCGCTACCGCACTCCAAGACCCCTGTCGCACGCATCTCGGCGGTCGCGCCAGGATCCCCGGCTGAACGTGCCGGGGTAGGACCCGACTGGGAACTGGTCTCGGTGAACGGCCGGGTCATATCCGACATCCTCGCCTATCGTCACGAACTCCTGCGTGGCGAGGTAGAGCTGCTGGTTCGCTCCCCGGAGGGCGAGGAACGCGAGTTCGGCGCCGCCTGGGAAGACCCGGGGCTGGAGTTCGACGAGGTCATCTTCGACGGGATCCGCCGCTGCGCCAACAAGTGCGACTTCTGTTACGTGCATCAGATGCCCAGGGGCATGCGCAAGAGCCTCTACATGATGGACGACGACTTCCGTACCAGCTTCCTCTACGGTTCGTTCGTCACCCTGACCAATCTGAGCGAGGAGGACGTTCAGCGGATCCTCGACGAGGAGTTGAGCCCGCTCTACGTCTCGGTTCACACCACGGACGAGGAGTTGCGGCGCGAGATGATGAAGTGGTGGCGGCTCAAGGTGCAGGACGAGTCGAGCACCAGCATCCGCGGAATGCTGGAGCGGCTGCGGCCCATCGATCTCTACACGCAGATCGTCACCCTCCCTGGGAGGAACGACGGTCAGCACCTGACCGACACTCTCGAGTTCCTCGCTGAGCAACCGAACGTCCTGGCCAGTGCCGTAGTGCCCGTGGGGCTGACCGAGCACCGCCGCAACCTGCCCGACGTCCGTGGCTTCACGGCCGACGAGGCCCGTGACGTGGTGAACCGCGTGCGGCCGCTCCAGAAGCGGCTGTTGGCCCAGCGGGGGACCCGCTTCGTATTCCTTAGCGACGAGTTCTACCTGCTGGCCGGGGAGCCGCTGCCGGGGGCAGACGAGTACGAGGGCTACACCATGCTCGAGAACGGCGTGGGGATGGTGCGGGACTTCCTGTCGGAGCCGCTGCCTCGGCTGCCGGTGCGCCTTGAGCAGCCGCGACGGGTGATCCTGGGCACCGGCAAGCTCTTCGCTCCGGTGCTCGAGCGAGCGGTAGAACCTTTGCGCCGCATCCGCGGCCTCGAACTGGAGGTGCGGGCGTTGCGTAACAGGACCTTCGGCGAGATGACGACGGTCGCCGGACTCCTCGCGGGTCGCGACTTCCTCTCCCAGATCGAGCCAGGCGAAGCGGACCTCCTGCTCGTCTCGCCCAACGTGCTCAAGTACGGCACCGAACTGCTCCTCGACGACCGCACCCTCGGCGACCTCCGCAGCGAGTTGCGGATGGACGTCGAGGTGGGCGGCAGCAGCCTGGGGGAGCTCGCGCAAGCGGTACTCACCGGGGTCTCTGCCGCCAGTGGCACCCAGTTCGGCTTCTCGACTCACGCCCTCAAGGAGGCCGCGAGGCAGCACTGACCGGACCCAGCACGTACCGCACTGCCGATCGACCCGAACAGGCGATTCAAGAGGCCATACCGTTCCGTGCCTCGAGGGCCCAGAATTCTTGCCGTCCATCTCGAGCTCTGGTGGTAGATTTTCAGCCCATGGACACGAACATCGACCGTTTCCTCGCATCTCACGATCACTATCTGGCGGACATTCGGAAGGTCTATTCCGGGGGAGACGTCGCCGACTACCTGGCCTGGTTGCTGCCCGGCTTCAGCGGCTCGTTCGCCCGGGCAGGGATGGATCGAAGCGAGCCTTACGACATCGGAGGGTCGATCGAAGGAATGACCGAATCAGCGGCTTCGATACCTGGCCTCCGATCGGAGATAATCGGCCGCGAGGCGCGCCGCAGCAGCGGAAACGAGATTCTGGTGAGATACGAGAAGAGGATATACAGCTACGACGAACCGGTATCGTTCGCCATGGTTGTCGAGTCGTGGCGCCAGGTCAACGGTTCGTGGCGTCTCAACAGGGAGAGCATCGAGGTAGGACGACCCGTTTGATGGAGGGACGTCGGCTACACTCGTTCCCATGATTGGAATCGACCTGAAGAACGTCGAGGCCGGCGGGCTCGGCGTCACGCACGGCATCGAGCTCGAGAGGGAGTACCGCGCCTGGGCCGACCGGCTCGAGGGAGCGGTGAGCGACATATTCAGCCGGAGAGACGACCCAGCGGAGATGCTCGGCTGGATCGGACTTCCCCAGGCGGGCGCATGGGTAGATGAGATCGAGTCGTACGCGCGCGAGGTCCGGCAGAGCGATCTGACCGACCTGGTGGTGCTGGGTATCGGTGGGTCGAGCCTGGGTGCCCTGACGGTCGCGAGCGCGCTGCAGCACCCGTACCGGGCGCTCCAGGCACGGGGCGACGGGCTTCGCCTCCACTTCGTAGACAACGTCGACCCCGACGCGATCAGTGGGCTGATGGAGGTGCTCGATCCGAGCCGCACGTTGGTCAACGTCATCAGCAAGTCGGGCAGTACCGCCGAGACCATGGCCGCCTACCTGGCGTTCAAGAAGTGGCTCGAAGACGACCTGGGTGACGGCTTCAGCGATCGGGTCGTGGCCACGACCGATCCCGAGAGCGGGATACTGCGGCCACTGGCCGATCGTCGCGGCTACCGCACCTTCACGGTGCCCCCTTCGGTCGGCGGTCGGTTCAGCGTGCTCTCGGCCGTGGGCCTGTTGCCCATCGCGCTCGCGGGCATCGACGTTCGCGCGCTCCTGGGCGGCGCCGCTCGGGCCAACGACACCGTCCGACGGCCGATCGAGGAGAACCCGATACGACAGGCGGCGCTCGTCCAGTACCTCTGCTACCGCCGCGGCAAGCCGATCAGCGTGCTGATGCCGTACAGCAGCCGGCTCCGTAACCTGGGCGGTTGGTTCGTCCAACTCTGGGCGGAGTCTCTGGGCAAGGCCGAAAGCCTGACCGGGAGCCTCGTGCACGAGGGCAGTACCCCCCTGGCCGCCGTCGGCGCGACCGACCAGCACTCGCAGGTTCAGCTCTTCAACGAGGGTCCCAACAACAAGCTCATAGCCTTCGTCCGGGTCGCCGAGTTCGACCATCGGCTGAACATCCCCGACTCGGAGCCGGAGTTGGAGCAGCTCGCCTACCTGGCGGGGGAGAGCTTCAACCGCTTGATCAACGCCGAGCAGGCCGCGACCGGCCACGCGCTCGCTCAGCACCTGAGGCCGAACTACACGCTTCTGCTGGAGCGGCTCGACGCAGCCTCGCTCGGTGAACTGCTGCAGTTCCTGATGTGGCAGACGGCCCTGATGGGTGAACTGACGGGGATCAACACCTACGACCAACCGGGCGTCGAACTGGGCAAGGTCTACACTTACGCGCTGATGGGACGCGACGGCTACGACGAAGTGCGGGCCGAGCTCGAGGAACAGGGGCTGGAGTAGCAGATCGAACCCCGGATCGAGCCCAGGCGCCTCACACCTGGTTCCTTCGCGAGAGGTGTTATCTTCCGGCGGTGAACGCGATGCCCGAAGCCGAAGCAACCGCTGAGTCCGCTACCCGTAGGCGTCGATTGCACAGTTACCTCGATCTGGTCCGCTTCGAGCACACGCTGTTCGCACTGCCGTTCGCCTACGCCGGGATGCTGGTCGCCGCCGGTGGCTGGCCCGGCTGGGCCACCTTCGGCTGGATCACGGTGGCGATGGTGGGGGCCCGGACGGCTGCCATGGCCTTGAACCGGCTGATCGACGCACGGCTCGATGCCCTCAATCCCCGTACGGCCGGCCGTGAACTGCCGAAAGGCGTCCTCGGCCGTGTCGACGCCCTCGTCCTCGCCTTCATCGGGTTCGCCCTTCTGGCCCTGGCCGGGTGGGCCCTGAATCCGCTCACGCTCGCCCTACTGCCGGTGGCGGTCGCGGCGCTCACCCTCTACTCGTACACGAAGCGGATCAGCTGGCTATGTCACCTGTGGTTGGGTGCGACCATCGGGGCGGCCGCAGCCGGCGGCTGGATCGGCGTGACCGGCTCATTCTCCGCGGGGGCGGTGTGCCTGTGGCTGGGCGTCGCTCTGTGGATCGCAGGTTTCGACGTGATCTACGGAATGCTCGACTTCGAGTTCGACCGTGAACACCGGATCCAGAGCATCCCTGCACGCTTCGGCCTCAAGCGGGCAGTTACTATCTCGGGCGTAATGCACGGGCTGGCCGTCGCCGCCCTGCTGCTGCTCGTTCCTCTCACCCGTATGGGAGTCGTCTACCTGGCCGCGGTCGCTCTCGTGGCGGCGGTGCTTCTGCGTTCGCATCTGCTGGTGCGGACTCGCGGGGCTGGAGTAGCTCTGGCGGCGTTCAACGCCAACCTCTACGTCTCCTCGCTGGTACTGGCCGGGGTCGTCCTCGACCTGCTGCTGTAGGCGCATGCTCGGGTCGTAGTCGTCGCCCGTCTGCTTGACACCCCTCAGCGCCCGAGAATAGACTCTTTATCTGCGTGGAGCCGTAGTGTAGCGGTTAGCATATCTGCCTGTCACGCAGAAGGTCGCGGGTTCAAATCCCGTCGGCTCCGCCAACGAGAGGCGCCGCCAGTGTAGCGGCGCCTTCTTCATGGATGCCGGTAAGGGGTTCGTCAGCCGGTAGGAGAACGCGCCTCTCGCATCCTGCGCGCCTCCGCCACGACCCGCCGCGCTCGCGGCAGATCGCGTTTCAGGACCAGCAAGGTAGTGCTCATGCCGGCCCCTATGGCCGCTTCGGAGCCAACGGTCACGGTGTTCTTCACCCGCGCTCCTACGTGAGCCCTGCGGAGGGCGCTAGCGACCTCGAGCAACGCCTCCGGCCTGTGCCCCGGCGCTTCGTAGAGCGCCACCCAACGAAGGGAATCGCTCAACAGCAGGACCAGACACGCCGTAACGGCGCCGATGGTGAGCAGCAGCAACCACGTTTCGCTCGCCGACACGTTCGGTCACCTCCATCTGAGGGTCTTCACCGCACGATAGCGGGTCGAGGTTATTTTCGTTGTTCGTCTATGGCTGCCTGCGTCTTCGACAGGGCCTCGCCCGAAGCGTCGGCGTTGCGCATGGCCAGGGCCACATAGAGGGAGTCGATGATGGCGAGGTGGGCCGTGCGGGAGGCCATCGCCTCGACCCTGGAAGTGGTTTCGCTGGTAGCGGCCACCAGATGGATGTGGGCGTGCTTGAGTAGCGGGGAGCGGAAGTACGAGGTGAGTGCTATGACCGTAGCGCCCATCTCCCGTGCCTTGGCTGCCGTCTTGTTCACCTCCTTCGTCTCCCCGGTGTGGGAGACGATGAAAGCGACGTCGCCTGGTCGCAAGAGTGCCGCGTTCACAGCCTGCATGTGCGAATCGGGCGGCGTCGAGACCCGCAGGCCGATCCGCAGGAAGCGGTAGTAGGCGTCGACCACCACCGGAGCGCTGGAGCCCATCCCGTAGATGTCTATGTTGCGAGCTTTCGCCAGCGCATCGATGGCCGCCTGAAGCGACTCCTCCTCCAGCAGTTCGCTGGTCTCGTTGAGGGCGGTCACCTCGGAGCGGATCACCTTCCGGACTATCTCCAGCGGGGAGTCGCCGGGCGTCAGTTCCTCGCTCAAGGCGGCGGGCGGGTTACTTCCGCGCTCCATGGCGAGGGCGATCTTGAACTCCTTGAAGCCAGAGAATCCCAGCGCCTGGGTGAGGCGCATGACGGTGGCCGTGCTCACCTGAGCACGTTCGGCGAGAGCCTCGACGGAGATGTTGAGGACCTCGTTCGCGCTGCCCAGCACCACGCGTGCGACCGCCTCCTCCGAGGGCGTCAGGCGGCCGAGGAGGCCCCTTATGCGAGCGGTTACCGGAGCGCTCGACCGAGGCGAAATCTTATTACCACCGTTTACGTGTGCGATGTCAACAGGTTACGAACAGGCCGGAAACTTGTCAACAACTGTCGCTGGAGTCGCTCGGGCCGGACGAACCCTGGCCCCGGGGACGGACGCTTCGCGAGCGATGAGCCGGTGAGAGTCCAGGAAGGGCCGCCCGGGCGACTGGGGATGCCGGCAGAGGATCGGCGGGCCGGACTCAGACCGCCTCGCGGTCGAGCGTGGAGTGTAAGAACGTAACGATGCTGGCGCGATGAGTGAAGAATCTTGACATCGGCCGCCGTGGCTCCGTATAGTTCGTCAAGACTCAATCGATCAACAGACGGGGGCTCGAACGACTCCATAGAGCCGATTCATTGTGCCAACGAGGTCGAAAATTGCCAACACGTAGAGTTAATCACGGTCGACTCCCCGCCGGTACCGGCGCCGGGAGCACTGCCCGCCCGGTCGCAGATGGCGCTTGAGGTCAAGCCGGAATCGGAGGGCGGCGTGGCCTCGCGGCACTCCCGCTCCTCAGGTGGAGTCTCCCGTCGGAAACTGTTCGAAGCGCTGAGCGCGTACCTGTTCCTGCTGCCGGCGGCTCTGATACTTTTCACCTTCCAGTACCTCCCGGCCGTGGACGTCTTCCGCATCAGCCTCACCAACCGGCTGCTGCTCCGTCCGTACAGCGACTTCATCGGACTCGAGAACTACAGCCGGCTTATCTCCGACGAGCGCTTCTGGAACTCGGTCTGGAACACCCTCTACTTCGTCGGGGGAAGCGTTCCGTTGCAGACCGGCCTGGCCCTGCTCCTGGCGATGGCGCTGGCGACCAAGCTGAAAGGGATGGGCTTCTTCCGCACCACCTTCTTCCTGCCGGTGGTCACCTCGATGGTCGCCGTGTCGGTCATCTGGGAGTGGCTCTACCACCCGAGGATCGGTCTCATCAACGAGGTGATCGAACTCTTCGGCGGCAGCGCCATCCCCTGGCTCAACAGCTCCGAGTGGGCGATGCCGGCGATTATCCTGCTGGTCGTCTGGAAGGGGACCGGCTACTACATGGTCATCTACCTCGCAGGGCTGATGGACATCCCCGACCAGTACTACGAGGCGGCCAAGATCGACGGCGCCAGCGGCTGGTCGATGTTCCGGCACATCACCTGGCCGCTTCTCGCTCCTACCACCTACCTGATCCTCATCCTGCAGATGATCAACTCGTTCCAGGTGTTCTCGACGGTCTACGTCATGACCGGCGGCGGCCCCGTGGGCTCAACTGAGGTCGTCGTCTTCTACCTGTTCCAGCGGGCGTTCGAGAGCCTCGAGTTCGGCTACGCCTCGGCCATCTCGGTGGTGATGTTCCTGTTCCTGGTGATCCTCACCGTCTTGCAGCGGGTCTTCATCGGAAGCCGGGTGAGCTACGACAGATGAGAGCGAGCCTCGCACCATCGCTGAGCGGCCGGCAACGCCGCAACACGTTCCTGCTGGCGTTGGGCCTGAGCATCGGCGCCTTCCTCTGGCTCTTCCCGTTCGTATGGAGTCTCATCGCCTCCCTGAAGCCGGCCGACGCCTTCTTCACGAACGTCTGGGCCCTGCCTCAGGACCCAGTGTGGGACAACTATCTGAACGCCTACGACGGCTTGAACTTCCTCCGCTCGTTCGGCAACAGCATGGGCGTAGCGCTCGCCGTGGCTTGCCTCCAGTGCGCCACCGGCACGCTGGCCGCTTTCGCCTTCGCCCGGATGAACTTCCCGGGCAAGGAGGTCATCTTCATGCTGTTCCTGGCGACGCTGATGATCCCCGGGACGGTGACCCTCACCGCCAACTTCCTGATCCTCTCGAAGCTCCACTGGATCGATACCTACTGGGCTCTGATCGTTCCACACGGCGCCAGCGGCTTCTCCATCTTCCTCTTGCGGCAGTTCTTCAAGACGATCCCGTTCGAACTGGAGGAGGCCGCTCGACTCGATGGCGCCGGCCGGCTGCGGTTCCTCTGGTCGATAGTCCTGCCGCTCTCCCGCCCGGCGCTCACTACCGTCTTCATCTTCGTTTTCATCGGCAACTACAACGACTTCCTTTGGCCGTTGGTGATGACCAGCAGCGAGAACCTCCGGGTCATCCAGATAGCCCTGTCGGTCTTCACCGACCTCGAGGCCACGGCCAATTACGGACCGTTGATGGCGGCAGCCATCCTCACCATGCTGCCCACGGTCGTTCTCTTCGCGTTCATGCAGCGGGCGTTCATCCGGGGCATCACCCGCAGCGGCCTCAAATAGGAGGGGTATGAAACGACTCATGGTCTGTCTCTTGGTTCTAGGTTGGGCGGGAGCTCAGGAAGCGAGCGAGCACGTGCTGGTCCAGGCGCACCGCGGTTACAGCGAGATCTACCCCGAGAACACCCTTCTCTCGATAGACAAGGCGTTCGAGGTCGGCGCCGACCGTGTCGAGACCGACCTCGCCCTGACCTCGGACGGCCACCTGGTGCTGATGCACGACCGGACCGTCGAACGCACCACCGACGGCGAGGGTGCGGTTCAGTTCATGACCCTCGAGCAGGTCAAGGCGCTCGACGCCGGATCGTGGAAGAGCCCCGAGTTCGCTGGGGAGCGGGTGCCGACTCTGATCGAAGCGCTCGAGCTGGCCGAAGGACGCGGCGAACTCAACCTCGAGATCAAGGTGAACGGGCGCAGCGGTTCCTACGTGAGCGAAGTGATCAGGGCGGCTGTCGAGACGGTTCACGAGCAGGATGCCGCTGACCGGGTCATCTTCTCCTCGTTCGACTTCCAGGCGCTGCAGCAGGTCAAGGAACTCGATCCCGAACTGCGTGTACTCCTCATCGACTGGGACGAGGCCTCCGAATCGTTCGACTGGCTGGACGTGGCGGTCGCTCAAGGCTTCTACGGCTGGTCGCCAACCTCCGAGTACGCCACACCCGATCGGCTCCGGCGCGCCGAGGAGGCCGGCATCTTCGTCCATATCGGGGCCGGCCCCGGTCCCAAGCTTCTGGAGTGGGTCGAACTGGGGGTCGACGGCTTCTCGTCCAACGATCCGGCCGCGCTCATCGAATTCCTGGAGCGGCGGGGCCTGAGGTAGCGTGGTGGGAGCTGCGAGCCGGCCCGGCTGGAGAGCGGGAGACGTGGGCAACGTCCTCTTCGACCTCGATGGCTGTCTCTGGTTCGGTCGTCGGCTGGCACCTGGCGCCGCCGAAGTCGTCGCCTCGCTTCGTTCTCGCGGCTACGCCGTTTTCTTCCTCACCAACGCCTCCGCTGCTACGGCAGACTCGTTGAGCGAGAGGCTCAGCGAGATGGGCATCCCGGCAGCCGCGGAAGAGGTGATGTCGCCTCTGAGCGTGGCCCACCGGCATCCCCTCCTGGCGAACGGTGCCAGGGCTTTCGCGATCGGCAAGGCGGTCGTGGCCCAGGCGCTCCGGGCTGCGGGGGTCGAGGTCGTGAGCGATGCCGATGCTGCCCAGACCGTAGTGGTGGGCAACAGCGGCGACCTGAGGTTCGCCGACCTGACCCCGGCACTGCGAGCTCTCGACCGGGGCGCCTCTCTTCTGGCGCTCAACCTCGACCTGCGAGTGCCCACGGCGAGCGGCTTCACCCCGGGGACCGGCGCCATCGTCGCCGCCCTCGAGGCTGCGGGCGGCTGCAAGGCCGAGATCGTGGGGAAACCTACGGCCTTCTACTTCGAGCAGGCTTTGCAGCGTTTCGGGATAGCGGCGGACGACTCGGTCATGGTCGGTGACTCGCCTGCAACCGACGTGGCCGGCGGCCGAGCGGCAGGGATGCAGACCGTGCTGGTGGGGGAAGCCCGACCGGCCGGAGAGGCGCAGCAACCCGACCTGCAGGTCGCGGGACTGGAAGCGCTGCTCGAGCATCTCACCGGGCGAGAGGAGCTGGCGCGATGCAGCTAGGCTCCCTCCCCGGACCACTCCTCCCGACAGCCGAGGGGGTGAGCGTCGTGTAGTGCGCGATCCCCTGGCGCGCTCCTGAATCCGAGCTGCGCCGTAAGCCGTCGAAGTTCGAAAAGCCTTGCCCCATGAAGGAGTCAACCTCATGAAGAGATTTCTGTTCGCCCTGCTGGTCGCCGGCCTCTCGGTCACGGCTTTCGCCCAGACCGAGATCGAGGTCTGGTACTCGCTCTCCGAGAACTACGGTGCGCCCGAGTTCGAGGCGTTCGCCCAGGAGTTCAACTCGCTGCAGGACGACATCGTCGTCAACGTCGTCTACTCCGGTGGCTACACCGATACCTTGCGCAAGGCTCAGGCAGCGGTCGCAGCGGGAAGCACCCCGAACATGATCATGTTCGAGCAGACGCGCGGCGTCGGTTTCGTCGACGCCGGTGCGGTCCTGCCCCTCGAGCCGTTCATCGAGGCGGACGCGGAGTTCGATCTCGAAGACTTCTTCAAGCCGCTCCTGCGCAGCTGTACCATCGACGGTCAGCTCTACTGCCTGCCTTACAACACCAGCACTCCGCTCATCTACTACAACAAGGACCTCTTCCGTGAGGCCGGCCTCGACCCCGAGGAGGACTTCCCCTCGACCTGGGATGAACTGATGGAGGTGGGTCCCAAGCTCGCCAAGACCGGCGAGGACGGCGAACTGAGTCAGTGGGCCTTCGGTCTCGCTACGGCTCCCGGCTGGCTGTTCGACGCCTGGCTCGGGCAGGCGGGCGGCCGCTACCTCAACGAAGACGGCACCGAGTGGGTGTTCAACGACGAGAACGGCGTGCAGGTGCTCGAGTTCTGGCTCGACCTCATCGAGGCCGACGCCGCGCGGCCGTCGGGAAGCCAGACGCCCGACTTCTTCGGCGGCAAGCAGGTCATGATGGCGGGCTCGACCGCAACGCTGCAGAGCAACTTCGACCGGGCCGAGTTCGACATCGGCGCGGCCCCGGTCTGGTGCGGCGAGGAGTGCTACGTGCCCTTCGGCGGCGCCAACTTCTACATCATGGACGTGCGTGATTCCGATGAGGAGCAGGCCGCGTGGGAGTTCCTCACCTGGCTGACCTCGACGGAGAAGGGTGCGGAGTTCGCCGCTGCCACTGGCTATATGGCGCCGCGTAAGTCGTCTCTCGAGACCGCCACTCTGCAGGAGACCTTCGAGGCGCTGCCCGAAGCCCGGATCACCTACGAACAGATGGATAGCCACGGGCACCCGCGTACCCTCGTTCCCTATTGGGGTGAGGTCCACAGCCAGCTGACCCTCCTCACAGAGAAGGTGCTGCTCGACGGTCAGGATCCGCAGGCCGCGCTCGATGCGGCAGTGGAGGAGGCCAACAGGCTCCTCGACGTCTACTCGCGCTAGACCGATCACTACTGATGCAGGACGGGCTCCAGGGCCCGTCCTGCATTTTCGTCGCTAGGAGTATGACGATAACGCCTCCCTTTCGGACCTGATCGAGCTGATTCGCGTCCAGCACAGCGTTCAGAAGTCAAGTGTCGAGCGCATATCAGCCGGAGGTCGATACGCTCAAGCTGGTCAGCGGCATCAACAGCGATTGCCGTTTGGAGGACTGCCGATGAGAGTGAGAACCGTCGCAGCATCCGTTCTGACCGCCTCGATCTGCCTCGTCTTCGCGGGCTGCATCACCCTTTCCGACCCGAGGGTCGCCCCTGAGGGGCAGGACGGCCTGAGCACCCTCACGCTCCAGCCGGATGGGCCCGGAGCCATCTCGATACCGGGGATGGGAGTGAACTGCACTTCGGTGTGCACGGTTCCAGTGGAGCCCGGCTCGCTGGTGAACCTGGCGGCGGTTCCGAGCGGGAGCCAGGGGTTCGCCGGCTGGGCCGGAGCCAACTGCAGCGGGGAGAACTCCTGCTCGATCCGTGTCGAAGATGACATGACGATCAAGGCTGTTTTCGCCAACTACTTCCTCGATGTGGATGTAGAGGGCGGAGGCACGGTGCACGTGAGCCCACCGGGCATCGACTGCAGTTCGGACTGCATCATCAGATTCGATGAACCGATCGAGGTGAAAGTCGAGAAGAAGACCGAGGAGACCGAGATCCAGGATTGGGGCGGCCTCTGTGAGGACGCCGTCAACAGCATCTGTGTGGTCAACGTGGACGGGAAGACCGAAGTCGAGGTGGAGACCGAGACGGAGACCGAGATCACCAATCCGCCTCCGTCAGGGGACCCCCCGACCGATGACGGCACGACCGACGAGGGCACGACCGACGACGGCGCGACCGACGATGGCACGACTGACGACGGCGCGACCGATGACGGTACGACCGATGACGGCACGACCGACGATGGCACGACTGACGACGGCGCGACCGATGACGGTACGACCGATGACGGTACGACTGACGACGGTACGACTGACGACGGTACGACCGATGACGGTACGACCGATGACGGCACGACCGATAACGGTACGACCGATGACGGTACGACCGACGATGGCGCGACCGATGACGGCACGACGGATGACGGCGCGACCGATGACGGCACGACCGGAACGACCGATCCAGGCACCACGGCCGGTACCGGAAGCAGCACGGGCGGTACCGCTCCCGCTTACTGACCCGACCAGATGGCTGGCTCCGGTGAGGCGTGCCTCGCCGGAGCCCTTCCTGGACGGCAAATACACCTCAGAGTGCACTCTCCGGGGCGGCCCCCTGATAACTTACGGCGATGGCCGAACTGCCCCTCTTCCCCCTGCCCGACACCGTCGTCTTCCCGGGCATGACCGTTCCCCTGCACATCTTCGAGGAGCGCTACAAGCGACTGGTGCGCCAGGTCGTCGACAGCGATGAGAAGCGCTTCGTCATCGCGTTGGCGCCCGACGGCGATGCCATTCGCGACCGCCGCGCTCCTCTGCCTGAGCACGGAAGTTACGTGGACCTGCTGCAGGTGGAGGAGAATGCCGACGGCACCTTCAACGTCCTGGCTCACGGGCAGGAGCGCTGCCGACTGGAGATCGCCCGGGAAGAGAAGGTGCCCGAGCGGGAGGGTGAAGAGCGGCCCCTCTACTTCGTCGAAGACCGCCCGGAGCCGCTCGAACGCGAGGACCCCAACCAGGAGCGACTGGTCGCCTGGGACGCGGTCGACACCTTCAGGTCGTACGCCGCCACCTTCTTCGCCTTCGACGCCATGGGACAGATCGAAGAGGCGCTGCCGGACGATCCCGTCTACCAGGCCTCGTTCATCTGCGCCAACATCCGGGTGCCGTCGGCGTCGCGTCAGGTCCTCCTCGACGCACCCACGCTCACCGCTCGCTTCCAGCTCGCCCGCAAGCTCATGCAGGAACGACTGGACGGGCACAAGCCGGCCGAGGATGGCTGACGCCGCGGAGCAGCCTGAGGCCTTCCGCTCCGAAGAGTTCACCTTCCGCTGGAGCGATTTCCCGCCCCTGACGCCGGGACTGCCGGGGACAGGGGGGCGCATCCGGGTATCCGCCGATGATTTCCGGGTCAGTGAGATACCCGCCTACCTTCCTGAGGGGAGCGGCTCTCACGCCTACGCTCTGGTCCGCAAGCAGGGGCTCACCACCCGCGACCTGGTGCTCACGCTGATGGAGGCGGGTCTGGCCGAGAAGCAGATCGGCGTCGCGGGCCTCAAGGACAAGTACGCCGTCACCGAGCAGTGGCTGAGCGTGCCCCAGGCGCACGGCCACGCCTTCGAAGCGCTGGAACGGCGCGAGGGGGTGGAGATCCTCGAACGCTCACGTCACCGCAACAAGTTGGGGATAGGGCATCTCCACGGGAACCGTTTCTCGATCCGGATCCGAGACGCGGTTCCCGACGCGGCTCGCCGCGCAGCCGCCATCCTGGCGGAGGTCGAGCGACGGGGCTTGCCCAACTACTTCGGTCCGCAGCGTTTCGGGCGCTTCGGCACCAACGCCGTCGACGGCCTGCGGTTGTTGCGGGGCGAGAGCGTGCCGGGAGGGCATCGCCTCCAGCGGTTCTTCCTCTCGGCTCTGCAATCGCTCGTCTTCAACCGCATCGTCGCCCTGCGGCTCGAACGCGGACTGTTCGAGACCGTTGTACCTGGCGACTGGGCCCGGAAGCACGACACGGGGGGCACCTTCCTGGTCGAGGATCCGAAGGAGTCGTTCCGTGCCGAGCGGCTCGAGATCAGCGCTACCGTGCCGCTCTACGGCAGGAAGGTCCGGCAGAGCAGCGGCATGCCCGGCGAGCTGGAGCAACGGGTGCTGGAGGGGCTCGGCCTCCGCTGGCTCGATTTCACCGGCCGGAGGGGCGACCGCCGGCTGTCGCGGCTGGCTCTCGGCGAGATCTCGGTGACCGAGGAGGCGCCGAGCGTGCTCCGCCTCGACTTCGTCCTGCCCAAAGGCTCGTACGCGACCAGCCTCTTGCGCGAGGTGATGAAGGTAGAGGTCGACGAACCAGACGATTCGGTGGATGGGGAAGATGAGTGAAGCCGCGGCAGCCGTTCGCGTCTGGACATGGCCTAAGCCGCCTCACCCACAGCACGCCGCGGGCCGAAACGGCGAAGACCGAGCTCGGCCAGGAACAGGATCAGGGCGCCCAGTGCCAGGTAGGGCCAGAGGGCCAAACCCGCCTGCTGCAGTGGCGGGTCGTAACCTTCCGGGGAAACCAGCCGCTCGCCCCCGGTCCGCTCGCTCACCGTGCTTAGCAGCGCCTGGCCCCCGTCGGTCTGGAACTCCGGATGTCGCGTCTCGAGGTCGGCTCGAGCGACCACTTCGCCGTCTTCTATGACCAGCACCGAACCTTCGCTGCTGTCCACCGGCAACCGCCCCTCGTAACGGCCCGGCGCCACCTGTTCGAGTTGCACGGTTCGGCCAGCCGTCCGTGCTTGGAGACTAGCGCCGTTGATGTACTGGCCGTCCTCTACGGCGTCCACCACCACCCGTAGCTCGTTCCCTTCCCGGCTGACCGAGGCGCCGTAGGAGGCGGGCTGCGCCTGCAGCCAGCGCACGACGGTGCCTAGCAGCGTGGGGAGTTGCGGCCCGGCGCCTAGCGTGCCGGTCCAACCGTTGAGGTCGCTCGTGAACGCCGCCGTCCGGCCCAAGCCGTGCCGCCGCACCGCCAGCACCGGCTCCTCCTGCACGCCTTCGAGGATCACCTCGGCGTTCGGTTTGGGAGCGGTTGCGACGTAGGCGTCGATCGCCGGGAGGGTCCCCTCGAAGGGGGACAGCGGGTGGGGATGGGCGACCGGTTGCGTCGGGTCGTCGCGCAGCAGCGACCGGGTCGCGGTGAGCGCTTCGCTGGTGAAGATGCGTGGCAGGGTCGAGACGTCGAGGGCGCTGTGGTAGCGGCCCCCGCCGGACCGGGCTATCGCCTCCATCACCTCGAAGTCGGCGGAACGACCGATGGCGATCGCAGAGGTGGTGATGCTTCGGGCGGCCGCTTGAGAAGCGAGGGCCGAGAAGTCGGGCGGGTTCGCCTCCCCGAACGGCCCCTGGCCGTCGTAGAGCTTGCCGTCGGAGAGGATGATTATGTGCTTCAGAGCAGCATCGGACTCGTTCAACGCCGAGATCGCCTCCCGATAGGCCGGTTCGAGAATCGTGCCGCCCCCGGTTCCGAGCGCAAGGATCGCCGAAATCATCTCCAGCTTGCCGCGGTCGGTCGCCTTCCGCAGCTGGAACGCCCACTGGTGGCTGTCGCTGAAGACGATCATCCCCAGCAGATCCTCCTGGTAGGCGACCTCGACCACGCCCAGAGCACCCTCCTTGGCGAGTTCGATCTTGCTGGGGCTGCCGGTTGCCATCGACTGGGAGCGGTCCATGACGATGACCAGAGCCACGAGCGGGATCTCCACTTCGGTGCGCAGATCGGTATCGACCGGCAGGACCTCCTCGACCGGAGTGCGGTACCAGCCGCCGAAGCCGAAGCTGTCAGGCCCGCCGGTCATCATCAGACCGCCGCCGTTCTCGACGTAACCATTGAGCAGTTCGAGTTGCCCCGGCGTGAAGCTCGAGGCGGGCTCGCGCAAGACGACAGCCGAGTAGGGGAGAGGCGCCACCACCTCGGCGGCGCCCCCCTCCACCACCTCGAAGCCCTGCACGCGGAGGAGTTCGGCGAGGGCCGGGTCACCCATGACCAGCACCGGTTGCTCCTCACTGACGGAGATCGTTGCGCTTCTGCTGTCGTCCGCTTCGCTCTGCGGGTAGTCGACCTGGAGTGTGGCGCTCAGACGAACGTCGTTCTCGCCGAGGACGCTGAATCGGAGGGGGATAGCGCTCTGCCCGGCAGGCAACTCCCGCTCGATGATCACCGGTTCGCGGCCGTCATACGACACCAACAATCGCGCAACGGTGGGCCGGTCGCTCTCGACCACCGCTACCGCTTCGACCGTCTCTCCTGGCGTCGCCTGGTCGGGGACCAGGAGATCCGCCAGCTCGGCGTTGGGACGGGGTTCTACCCAGAGCGTGTCGACCGGGACGCCGGGCAGGGCGGCCAGTACCTCACCCCGTGACTGGGCGCCGTCGGAGAGGAGCAGGATCCGGTCGGCCCCCTCGGCCGCTGCCACCTGCACCGCTTTGGCTATGTCGGTTGCGCCGCGCTCCAGCTCGGGCTCCACTGCGTCGGCGAGGGCAGCTACCTCGCTCGTTTCGCCCGCGAAGTAGAAGGTACGCGAGTTGCGCTCCCAGGCGCCTGCCAGGTCCCTGGCCATGGTCCGGGCTGCGTCCCCCACGCTCTCCGAGACGTCGACCAGCACGGCTACACTACCGCCCCTGGCGTTGACCGTGGGCCCGGCAAGGGCGACGATGAGCGCGCCTAGTCCGACGATCCGCAGGAGCCAGCCGTGGGCGCGTGGCAGGAGGAGAAGCAGGGGAAGAGCAGCGAGCACCCATGGGTAGGTGAACTCGAGCCCGTCTATCACCACTCCATGCTAGCAGTCAGGGACGGTCGGGAGCGGCGCCCGGGCCGGTTTTTTCACATCTTCACGATGGGCGAATTTTCGCGTCCCCGAGGCGATAACCCTCTGGTATCATCCCCCCGTATGCCGGATACGCGCCAGCGTTACCTCCTGTTCGCCGCGGCGGATGAGGAGCGGGGCCGGGCGCTCAGTGTAGTTGCGTCCGAACTCCAGACGGGCAGCATGCTGCTGACGAGCGTCGAGGAGCTGTTGTTCCACACCCGTGGGTCGGTTCCCGACGCGCTGGTGGTCGATCACGACCTGGTGACGCAGGTCGCCCAACTCGACCTGATCACCCTGCTGCGGCGACGCAAGCCGTTGGCAGAGATGCCGATCGTGTACCTCGGCCCCAACGACCCGAAGGTGCACGTCGAAGCCCTCGACTCAGGGGCCGACGTCTACCTTGCGGACGCCCAGACGAGCGTCCTCGAATCGACCTTGCGGCGGCTGCTCCTGCGCCGGCAGAGCGAGACCGCTCTGCGCGCCACCCTCGAGCGTCTCCGCGAGTTCGAAAGGGCCTACAAGGAGAGCGAGCGGGTGAAGGACGACCTCACCCACATGCTCGTTCACGACCTGAAGAGCCCGATCGCCAGCGTGATGGGCCTCCTCGACCACTCCATCGACATGATCGGCAGGGGAGAGGCGCCCGACTCTCTAGGCGAGCTGCTCACCCTGGCGCGCACCGAAGCTCAGCACCTGCTCAATCTCGCGGCCAACATCCTCGACGTGCGGCGGATGAAAGAGGGCCACATGCCGTACCAGCCGGAGCTGGTCGAGAACCTGGGCGAACTCGCCAGGCAGGCGTTGCGGGATGCCAGCGGTTCCCAGAGGCAACGGCGCTTCGGCTTCCTCGTCAAGGAGGACGCAGAACGGCTCTACGCCGACAGCGCCCTGCTGCGCCGCATCCTCGCCAACCTCTTCGCGAACGCGGTGAAGCACACCAGGAACGGCGGTTACGTGGACTTCCGCGCCTGGCGCGAGGGAGACGACTTCGTCCTGTCGGTTCGCGACGACGGCGAGGGGATACCCGAGGCCGACCACAAGCGGATCTTCAACGCCTTCGAACAGTCGCGGCATACCATCCACGACCGGTACGACACGGGCATGGGGTTGACCTTCTGCAAGCTGGCGGTCGAGAAGCATGGCGGCCGCATCTGGGTCGAGTCGAAGGTGGGCCGGGGCAGCACCTTCTTCTTCACCATCCCGTCCGTGCCCTCCGGCATGATCGACGACGCGGTCGTCGTCTGAGCGTGGCCCAGGCCCTGCCGAAGGGAGCCCAGGCCCTGCCGGTCGAACCCGACTGGTCGCTGGAGGCTCAGCTGTGGGCGCGCGGCTGCAGTCCGGTTGCCGGCGTGGACGAGGCGGGGCGCGGAGCTCTCGCGGGACCGGTAGTGGCGGCCGCCGTGATCCTCCCGCTGGGTACTCATCCGTACCGGGACTCCAAGACGCTGCCGCCGGAAAGGCGTGAGGAGCTCGCGGCCAACATCCGGTGCGAGGCGCTGGCCTGGGCCGTGGGTATCGCCGAACCGGCCGAGATCGACGAACTCAACGTGCTGAGGGCGACCCACCTTGCAGCCGGGCGGGCCCTGGTCGAGCTGCGCCGCACGCTGCCCCCCGGCGGCCTGGTCACCGACTACCTGTGGCTGGAGGAGCGCGCCCAGGTCCTGCCCGTCGCTCAGGCCGACTGCCGCTCCTATCAGGCGGCCGCTGCCGGGATACTGGCGAAGGTGACGCGTGACGAGCTGATGCGCGCGCTCGCCCTCGAGCATCCCGAGTACGGGTTCGAGCAGAACAAGGGGTACGGGGCGCCGGCGCACCTCCAAGCGCTCGAGGCGGTAGGCCCCTGCCGTGTCCATCGGGCTTCCTTCGCCCCGGTAACCAGAACTCTGGCTTCCTCTGCATAGAATGGGGTCACGTTTCGCAGCGGCGGCGACCACTGCCCCGGCCGCCACGACAGCCAGGAGTAGAACCATGCCAGAGTGCATCGGAGTAAAGTTCGACAACGGCCCCAAACTCCACTACATGGAGGCGCCCCCCGTACCGCCCAGAGTGGGAACTCGCTGCGTCGTCTCGACCAGACGGGGACTCGAGGTGGGGATCGTGCGCACCGACGTGCGCGACCACCCCAAGCCCGGCGGGCACTACGTCCGAGACGCCCTTCCCGACGACGTCGAGCGGTACCGCGAGCTCTCACAGAAGGCCGAGGAACTCAAGTGGTTGCTCAAGGCGCGTGTGCGCCAGCAGGGGGCCGACGTCAAGATCGTGCACTGCGAGTTCACCATCGACGAGAGCCTCCTCGTGGTCTCCTACACCGCCGAGAACGGGGCACCGCTCCGGCTGATGGCGCAGGAGTTGCTGGCCCACACGGGCGCCAGGGTCGAGTTCAACAACATCGGGCCCCGCGACCAGGCCCGCATCCTGGGCGGTATCGGTTCATGCGGTAGCGGAACCTGTTCGTCGACCTGGATGCAGAGCTTCAGCGCTGTATCTATCCGCATGGCTCGCGATCAGCAGCTGCCGCTCAATCCCGAGAAGATCAGCGGCCCGTGCGGCCGCCTCATGTGCTGTCTGCAGTTCGAGCACGACATGTACCGCGAACTCCTCAAGGGGATGCCCAAGAAGGGCGTAAAGGCGTGCCACACGGGCACCGGCAGTTGCGGCCGGATCGTCAAACTCAACCCGCTCAAGCAGACGGTGGAACTCAAGACCGACGAAGGCGGGATCGAGGAGTTCCCGGCCTCGGAGATCGAGCGGATGCGCGGCAAGAACTAACCCCACGAGACTAACCTCGCGAGACTAACCTCGCGAGTACTGGCCCCTCCTGACGACACCCGGTGGCCGGCCCACCGCCTGCTCGTACGACACCGGATCGGTTGCCGCCTCGGTGACGATCACGAGCGCTCTGGTAACACGGTCGATACCGACCGCTTCGGCGACAGCCTGATCCTCTGTAAGGGCCAGCAGACCAGCGACGCCGGCAGCACCGCTCTCTCCAGCGACGATCCCCTCTGCGGCGAGCAGCCGCATCGCTTCGAAGGCGTACTCGTCGGGGACGCTCAGGAACGCGTCCATGCCGGAAAGCAGCAGCGGCAGCGCGGCGGCCGATGGGGTTCCGCAGTTGAGCCCGGCCATGACCGATCGGTGTGGACCGGGGACGGTGACCGCTCGACCGGCCCGGACCGACCGTAGCAGGCAATCGGCTCCCAGCGGCTCCACCCCCACTAACCGGGGGCGTCGTTCCCACGTGTGGAAGTGCGCCGTGGTGGCGGCGGCAAGGGAGCCCACTCCGATCTGCACGAGCACCAGGTCGATGGGCTCGGCCCCCGCCAGCTGCTCCTCTGCCTCGGCCAATATCGTGCCGTACCCCTCCACTATCCAGCTCGGTACCTGCTCGTAGCCGGGCCAGGAGGTGTCCTGGATGAGCAACCGGTCCTTGCCGCTGCTCGCCGCAGCCTGCCGTACCGCCTCGTCGTAGCTGCCAGCGATCCTCCTCACGCGAGCGCCCTCGGCCAGCAGCGCTTCGATCCTCACGGGCCCGATGTCGGCCGGGACGAATATCTCGGCCGCAAGACCGAACCAGCCGGCGGCTCGCGCGACCGCCCGGCCATGGTTCCCGTCGGTCGCGCTCAACAGGGTCAGGTCCGAGTCTGCGAGCCCGGTCCGTAGCTCGTCGAGGGTCGAGAGGCCCGTAACTTCGAGGAGTAGGTTGTAGATGGCCCACGAGGCGCCGAGGATCTTGTAGGCGGGGAGCCCGAACCGGGACGATTCCTCCTTGACGAGCAGATGAGCCAGGCCCAGGCGCTCCGCCAGCCGGTCGCACGAGTGCAGCGACGTGGGCCGGTAGCCCGGCAGTTGCCGGTGGAAGTCGATCGCTGCACTTCGGGTGGTCAGACCCTCGAGGCGCTCGCGGGCGCCGCTGTTCAAGTGGAACTCGAACACAGCTCGGGGCTCCTCAGTTCGTGAGAGCCCGTAGTTCGAGCGTCATGACCCGCACCGCCAGCGTGGCCGGCGAGTAACCGGCTATCGCCTCCTCGCACTCGAGCAGGAGGTCGTCGGCTTGCGGTCGAAGTGGAGCCGGCAGCAACCGGAACTTCTCGCGGAGCGACTCCACGATCTCCTGGCCCCAGCCCCCCTCCTGCCACCGCTCTGCCAGCAGGTCGGCGGCGGCGAGGGCGCCCTCCAGGTCCCCGTGGAGCGCGTCGAAGTAACTCCCGACCTGGGCCAGCAGCGACTCGCTGCCCTCCCTGGGGAGGAGCAGCGGACCCGGTCGCCCCAACCGATGAGCCGGGTGGCCGGGCGGTCCCAGGCCCTCCGTTTCCACCGGCGCGAAGCGCAGCACCGTGCAGCGCGAGCCGATGGTGGGCAGCACCGCCTGAGGACTGGGGGCGATGAGGATAATCGAGGAGTACGAGGGCGGCTCCTCGAGCATCTTGAGGAAGGCGTTCGCGGCGGCCGCCGTCAGCCTCTCGGCTCCGTCGATCACGCCTACCCGGCGCCGGAACGAAGGCCGCTGTTCGAGCCAGCTGGAGAGCGGTTCGTCGTCCCCGGGGCGCGGGACGAGTTGACCTATCTTGATCTCCGGGCGTCGGCTCTGCCTTCCGGTGGAGGTGGTATCTCTGGCCGAGACCTCCCTGTAGTCGGGGTGACCTGTCTCGAAGCGTCGGCACGAATCGCATCCGAGACAGGGGCGCGCCTTTGCCGCCGCCTGACAGTTGAGGAATGCTGCATACCAGCGGGCGGAGGTTCGCCTGCCCACACCCTCCGGTCCGACGAACAGCAACGAGGAACTGCGGATGTCGCGCAGCGCCTCGAGAACCCTTTCGTGCCCCTGGACGCGGAGCTGGCTCATCGGCTCATCTACTCATCTGCCCTTCGCCAGCCGGGCGGCCAACGGTTCCGGGTAGCCGTTCTCGCGGACCGACCGCTGCACCGCAACCAGATCGAACTCGACCCTTCGAAGTTCGATGGTGCCCATCTCCTCGTCGTAGATGGCGTACGAAGCGAGCGGACTTCCGTCGCGCGGCTGGCCGATCGAGCCAGGGTTGAAGAAGAGCCGGGCGCGGGGCGGGATCCGGTAGGTGGTCCGATCGTTGTCGAAGGAGAAGACGCGCCAGAGCTCCTCGCGGCCGGCGTTCACCGACGCGAAGACCTTGGGGACGTGGGTATGACCGACGAAGCAGATCGGCCGCTCCAGGAGCGGGAAGTTCGCCTGAGCGCTCTGCATGGAGGAGATGTAGTCCCAGCGCCGGAGCAGCGCTCCGTGCACCGCCTGCCATCTCTCGGCCTTGGCGGACGACCTGAAGCCGCGCAGGAACTCTATCGATTCGCTCGACAGCTCCTCGAGGTGCTTGCCGATGACGAACGTGACTATCTCGCTCTCCATGTTCATGTTCGAGCCAGGCTTGCCGTCTGCCAGGTCGAGCAGGAGTTGATCGTGGTTCCCCATCAGGCATACCGCGGGTTCGAGCTCCATCAGCCTCCGAGCCGCCTGTTCTGGCCGGGTGTAGTAACCGACGAGGTCGCCGAGGAAGAGGACTTGATCCCAGCGCCTCCGGCGAGCGTCGTCGAGGACCGCCTCCAGGGCGATGTCGTTGCCGTGGATGTCGCTCAGGAGGAGGTAGCGCACGGCACCAAAGATACCACCGGCCCTCTTCGGTTCGGGCGCCCCCGGCGGCTATACTGAGAGGCAATGGCAAAGTCGGCGCCGCGCGTCATCGCCCTCCTGATCCTGCTATGCACTGGCGCGGCACTTGCGCAAATTGCGATCCCAACCCTTGGCAGCCGCGGCGACCCGGCTCGAAGCGAGGAGCTCTCGGCCCTCATCGACGCTTTCACGGCCGAGCTGCGAGCTCGTGTTGCGGCCTCGGGCCTGGAGGTCAGCAACGCCGAACTGATAACCCCGGGGATCGCCGGCAGCCTGGACCCCGAGTACGCGAAGCTCATCGCCGACATCGACGACAAGCGCTACGCGGTGTCAGGCGAGATCGCGGTGGCCGAGGACGAGAGGGCGCAAAGCCCTTTCGTCGTCAACATGATCGTGGTCGACGCCGAACAGAACCGGGCGACCGACCTGATCAGCCGACCGCTGTCCGAGGAGAGCCTGCGGATGACGGCTGCCGGCCTGGCGCGGGTGATCGTACGCTTCACCGAGCAGGAACTCGCCTTGCCGCCGGGCGACGCCGGACTGTTCGTCTCCAGCCAGCCCGGCGAGGCTGACGTCTACCTAGATGGGCTTCTCGTAGGCCGTACCTCGGAACTCGATGTGATCATGCTCGCCCCCGGTCGCTATCAGCTGGAGATCCGCAAGGAGGGGTTCCTGCCGGAGGTAAGGACCGTGGAGCTCCGCTCCGGGACGACCACGTTCTCGACAGTGCCGCTCACGGCGATCGTCGGCGGGTCGATACAGGTGGTGAGCACTCCGCCGGCCGAGGTCTTCCTCGACGGCGAGTCGCAGGGCTACACCCCTCTCTTCATCCCGGCCCCACCCGGCGTCCAGTCGGTGCGGCTCGAGCGCGACGGCTTCGAGCCGGTGATCGCGACGGTCCCGGTTCGGAACTACCGGGTGAGCCGCCTCGACCTGCAGCTGGAGCCGGAACGGGAACCGCTCCTCTACTGGTCGCTCGAGCCGGAGTACCTGGTGCTCATCGACGGGATCATCCAGCCGAACGGTCACGCCCCTTCGGTCGTCCCCGGGCTCATCGAGGTCGAGGTTCGGCGGGGCCGCGAGCGGTACGTGCATCAGGTCGTGCTGCCGGCGAACGGCGCGTTTGAGCTGAACCTGCAGACGGGCGAACTGACGAGGTTGGGCAGCCGCTAGGTTCGCCCGCCGGCGCTGGGAGTCCCGGCGGAGAGGAGCGGGCGGCTCACGGCTCGAACGGGATGCGGTAGGCGAGCCGTCCCCCGGCCCGCCAGCCCGACCGCGGCTCCAGCCCCGCCATCGCCCCTACCTCCAGGTCACCGACCCCGACATCTCGTTCGTAACCGAGTTGCAGGCGGTAGGGCCAGGCGTCTATCCGGTACGGTTCGGCGGCGGCGAGCAGGTCGAGTTCTCCAGCGCCGAACCGTTCCCCGCCATGCAGAACGGCGCCTGGGGCGAGCCCGTCTGGCCCCAGGCCAAGCCACGCGGCAAGCTCCCAGGATGGAGCGCGACGGCGGTTGATGGTATAGGCAGCGCCCAGCGCCAGCGTCGTGCGATCGAACCCCGGCTGTGTGAACGAACTCAGGAGCAAGGAGAGGTCGTTGCTTCCGTGCAGGCGCACCAGGCGCGCCTCGCCGGTCAGGCTCAAACCTAGTTCCCCCGACCGCAGGTAGACACCGGGCGCCACGTCTACGATGAGCGCCCTCGAGACCCGGTAACTCACGCCGGCCTCGAGGCCCATCACCGCCGGTCCTTGCCCCAGCAGCGGCAGTTCAGAGAAGTCGCCTTCGGCCAGCGGAGCGAGTGGCGGCCCGCCGTCGTAAACGCTCGCGCGCAGGCGCACCGCGGCCGGACCGAGCACCCCACGGGCGGTGAACGCGACCGCGAAGCGACCGGCGCTGTTGGCGTCGGCCGCGAGCGAGGCTATGAGATTGCCGATGGTGGCCAGGCTTCCCGCCTGCCGCATCCTTACGCCGAGCCCTAGTTCATCACCGTAGGCCAAGCGCAGGCCTGCGGAGTTGTCGCCTACGGGGACGTCGGCGAAGACGACCTCGACCCGGCGATTGCCCGCCTCGGGTGCCGGATAGGCCACGGCGAACTCGGCGGTCTGAGCCAGGCTCAGGGGGAGGAGTGACAGCAGCAGTGAGGTGAGAACGAGCCTCGACATGGCAATAGTGTGCCCCATCTCCCGACTGACTGGCGAGCGGCGCCCGAGGGTCCGGGAGGCCGGGGGCGGGTGGTAGACTGCTCCAGTTGTCTTCATCTACCGCGGAGTTTTCATGAACATTCTTGGACGCCTCACCGTACTGCCCGACCTCCCCAGGCAGATCGACCGACTGTCGGAACTCGCCCGTAACCTGAGCTGGACCTGGAACGCGGGATTGCAGAGCCTCTTCGCCAGCCTCGACCCCCAGTTGTGGGAAGCGACCGGTCACAACCCCGTCCTGCTGCTGCAGTGGATCGACCAGGAACGTCTCGAAGCGGCGGCGGCCGACGGGGAGTTCCTCGCCCGGTACCGCGAGGCCGTGGAATCGCTGGGCGGTGAAGGCCACCGGAACTGGTACTCAGGCGAGCACGGCACAGGGGACCTCTACGCCTACTTCTGCGCCGAGTACGGCTGGCACGAGTCGGTGCAGCTCTACTCGGGCGGCCTCGGGGTGCTGGCCGGAGACCACACCAAGGCGGCATCCGAACTGGGCGTTCCGCTGGTGGGCGTGGGCCTCTGGTACACCGAGGGCTACTTCCACCAGCGGGTTGCCGAGGGCGGCGAACAGCAGGCGGTCTTCGAGGAACAGGATCCGGCTCAGCTGCCGCTTCGCCGGGCGTTGGACGCCAACGGCGAGGAGGCACGGGTAAGCGTCACGATCTTCGAGCGAGAGGTCGAGGTGCGCGCCTGGCTGGCGCAGGTCGGCGCGGTGAACGTCTACCTGCTCGACGTCGACCTCCCCCAGAACGACCCCGAAGACCGCGCGCTCCTGAAGCGGCTGTACGGCGGCGATCAGAACACGCGGATCGCCCAGGAGATGCTGCTGGGCATCGGCGGCGTTCGGATGTTGCGGGCCCTCGGCATCGCGCCTACCGCCTGGCACATGAACGAGGGGCACAGCGCCTTCATGGTGCTCGAGCGTTGTCGCGAGCTGGTGTCGCAGGGGCTGACCTTCGAGCAGGCTCGAGAGGCTGTCGCCGCCAACACCCTCTTCACGGTTCATACCCCCGTGGCCGCCGGCAACGACGCCTTCCCGTTCGATCTCGTCGAGCGCAGCTTCGGCGGTTTCTGGAAGAGCCTAGGCCTCTCTGCCCCCGCCTTCATGGATCTGGCGAAGGCCGATCACGGTTGGGGCGAGGTGTTCAGCATGCCGGCCCTGGCGCTTCGCTTCACCTCCGGTCGCAACGGCGTGGCCGAATTGCACGGCGAGACCAGTCGGCTCATCTGGAACGACCTGTGGCCCGGGGTGCCGATAGAGGAGACGCCCATAGGATCGGTCACCAACGGAGTTCACGCGGCAACCTGGATGGCGCCCGAGATAGCCGGCCTGGCGACCGAGCTGTTGGGCGACGGTTGGCGCGATCGAATCGACGACGAGGAGCAGTGGCGAGCCTTCGGGGAGCTGGACACCGCCCGACTGTGGCAGGTCCGCAAGGGGCTCAAGCTCGAGAGCGTCCGCTTCCTGCGACAGCGGCTGCAGAGGCAACTCGATCGCCAGCAGGCGACTATGAGCGCCCATCACGACGCCGACGAGCTGTTCGACCCCGAAGCCCTCACCATCGGTTTCGCGCGGCGGTTCGCGACCTACAAGCGCGCCACCCTGATATTCCACGACCTCGACCGCCTCGCCAGGCTACTGGCAGACCCCCAGCGTCCGGTTCAACTGGTGTTCGCCGGCAAGGCCCACCCAGCGGACAAGCCTGGCCAGGAACTGATCGCCAACATCCACCGGTTGTCGCACGACGACCGCTTCCGCGGGCGCATCCTCTTCGTCGAGGATTACGACATGGCGGTGGGCCGGGCACTCACCCGCGGCGTGGACGTCTGGCTCAACAATCCGCGGCGGCCGCTCGAGGCGTCCGGCACCAGTGGGCAGAAGGCCGCCATGAACGGGGTCCTCAACCTGTCGATCCTCGATGGCTGGTGGCCGGAGGGGTACAACGGGGACAACGGCTGGGCCTTCGGATCGGAGCGCGAGTACGAGGATGCGAGCAAGGCGGATGCCGCCGACGCCGACGCCCTCTACGACCTGCTGGAGCGGGAGGTCGTGCCGCTCTACTACCGTCGCGACGCCAACGGGGTGCCGCGCAGCTGGATGGAGCGTTCGCGGGCCGCCATCGCCAGCATCACCCCGCGCTTCAACGCTCAGCGGATGGTCAAGGACTACGTCCGCCTCTACTACGCGCCGGCCTCCGAGCGCGGTCGAACGATGAGCCAGGACGGTCATGCCGGCGCCAAGGAGCTAGCTGCGTGGCGTGCCGCGGTCGCCAAGCAGTGGCCCAGCATCTATCTGAGTGCCAAGCCACAGGACGACGCCTGGCTCAAATCGGGCGAGGAGATGAACCTCGAAGTGATGCTCCACCCCGGTGAGCTCGAAGGTGTCGAGATCCGGGTCGAGGCCGTCTACAGCCAGGAGGACGACGCGCTGCGGGAGGGGTTGCAGCGAGTGCCAATGCACTGTGCCGAGAGCTATCCCGACGGGGGGCGGCTCTACCGGGCGACGTTCCGTCCGACCCTCACCGGTCCGCTGGTCTACGGGGTGCGCGCCTACCCGGTCCACGAACTGCTGGCCAACCCGTTCGACGCCCGGGCTATCCGCTGGGCCTGAGTATTGGGTTCAGGCCGATCCGGGCATGGCTTACCCGCCGCCTGCGCGGTTCCTCGCTCAGGCCGGGTCCCACCTGTCCCTTGCGCCTTCCTCGCTTCGATCGGGTCCCGCTCGCCGGTTGCGCGGTTCCTCCCTCAGCCGGGTCCCACCTGTCCCTTGCGCGTTCCTCGTTCCGGCCGGCCCCACCTACCGCCTGCACGGTTCGTACGAACGCGCGTGCATAAGTGGCGGGACCCGGATCGATCGGTGCTCGGCGTGCCGGGCTAGAACCGGCCAGGATTAGGCAAAGGTGGCAAGAGGGCGCCAGCCGTCCAGGCAAGTGCCTATGCGGACGACGCTGGACCGGCCGACTGGTTCGACTGACTGAGGTCCAGCCGTCGGTGACCGGGCATATGTTCGGAGCACCTGGGGATACGACCCAGGTTATGCACGCGCGTTCGTACACTTCCCGGTAGGGCCCCCTCCCGTCTCCCGAGGAAGCTACGCGTCGAAGTCGCCCGGAGGTCCCGCTCCAACGTCTACGAGACAGCGAGGTCGGTAACCACCATCAATCGTTCGAGCGCGGTTATCGCCCTCGCCGGGCAGATGTCGCGGTCCCCCTCCGCGGCCAGCAACTGCATGAGCGCAGGCCGCTTCTCCTCGCCGGTAACCAGGAAGAGTACGAGCCGGCTGCTGCTGAGCGCGGGGACGGTGAGGCTCAGGCGCTGCTGGCCATCTGGCGCGCGAGTAGCCACGGTGAGTCCCGGGGAGTCGAGCACCTGCGCCTCGGGGAAGAGGCTGGCGGTGTGGCAGTCCCTGCCCAAACCGAGGAGATCGATGTCGAACATCGGTACTTCGCTCGTACGCTCCCGTAAGGTCAGCTCGTACGCTCGAGCCGAGGCGCCCGCGCTCTCCAGGATCGGCCAGCGGTGCACCTGCCCCGGAGGGATGGGAACCTTGCTGATCAGCACGTCCTCCAACGCGCCGGCGTTGCTGTCCGGGTGATCGTGAGGGACGAATCTCTCGTCGCCCCAGAAGAGCTCCACCTGCCCCCAGGGGAGCCCGCGCCGCTGTGCGAGCAGCCGGTAGAGGGCAAGTGGGGTGCGTCCGCCGGAGAGGGCGACGAAGCAGCGACCGCGTTCGTCGACGGCTCGCTGCACTGCCTCGGCCACTATCTCCTCGGCGTGAGCGGCAGGGTCGGGCGAGGTGACGGTTCGGATGGCGCGAACGGCCATGGTCCCGAGTATAAGGCGGGCCTCTCCAGCGGGCCGGAGGGGCTGCTGGATAAGATGGACCATGAGCATGCGCGACGACGCCTATGAACTGATGACCGAGTGGACGGCCTCGGATAGCCTCCGCAAGCACATGTTGGCCGTGGAGGCGGCGGTAACTGCCTACGCCCGGCGTTTCGGCGAGGACGAGGATCTGTGGGCAGCGACGGCGCTGCTGCACGACTTCGACTACGAACGCCACCCGGAACCGAACGAGCAGGGGCACCCCTACGTTGGCGTCGCCCACTTGCGCTCGCTGGGCTATCCGGAGGTGATGACCGACGCGATCATGGGCCATGCCGACTACAGTGGCGTGCCCCGCGAAACCCTCCTCGCCAAGACGCTCTACGCCTGCGACGAGATAACCGGGCTCATAAGCGCGGCGGTCCTCGTGCGCCCCGACCGGGACATCGCCAATCAGACTCTGAAGAGCCTCAAGAAGAAGTTCAAGGACAAGGCGTTCGCCCGCGGCGTGAAGCGCGAGGATGTCGAACGTGGTGCCCAGGAGTTGGGCGTTGAGCTATGGGATCACGTGCAGTTCGTGCTGGAGGCCATGCAGGCGCGGGCGGCCGAGCTGGAGCTCGATGGCCGCCAGGCGGCGGTGAGCGACTCGTAGTCGGGAGACCTCAGCCGGCGTACGTTCCAGTGCCAGTCGCCGCTGGCGTCACGGCGGAAGAGCGGCCACACGACCCAGGCCGCTCGCCCTTCTAGCGTCCGACGCGGAACCGGTCCGAACACTCGTGAATCGAACGAGCCGTACGGTCCGCGGTTGTCACCGAGCACGAAGACGCTGCCCTCGGGGACGACGACCTGCGACATCGTGAAAGAGCCGTGCCAGCTCCCGTTCAGATACGGCTCCTCGACCGCCACACCGTTCAGGATCAGCTGGCCGTTCCTCAGCGCGACGGTATCGCCACCGACCGCGACTACCCGCTTTATCAGATGGGTGCAGAACCAGGGACACACCGCTCCCGGTTCCTGCTCTGGACTGGGGAAGTAGACGATGTCGCCCCGTTCGAACGCTCCGATTCCCAGGCGGTGCAGCCAGGTCTCGTAACGGGGCACCACCGCCCGCTCCCCGTCGAACAAAGTCGGCTCCATCGACTCGCCCGATATCGCTACTCCGCTTACGATGAAAGTGACGATCAATGCCGCGACCAGGAGTGACTCGAGGACGTTGCGAACCACCGTCCGCGCTCGTCCCGCGGTCCCTCTGGCCTCCACCTCGCTCAGTGTTCGGGTGGCGGAGGGATCTCGGCGAAGGCCTCGGGTGGCTGCAGCAAACGCCAGTTCCACTCCCCATCGCGTCGGGGCGGCCAAATCACCGCCGTCGCCTGGCCCGCTATCGTGATCGCCTCGATCGGGCCGAAGTAGCGCGAGTCCTCGCTTCCGCCCTTCGACTGCTGACGGTTGTCACCCATCACGAAGTAGTAGCCCTCGGGGATGATCAACTCGTGCACGAACGGCTCGCCCTCTGGAGCGTCCTCGGGGATGGGTGCGAGGGCATCGATGGTGCCGCCGTAGTAGAGCTGTACCCAAGGGTTGTCGACGCTCACCGGGTCGGGTTGGAAGCGGCCGCTGGGCAGCTGAGGCACGGGTGTGCCCCTCACGGTGCGGCGGAACTCGACGACGAATCCGGTGATCTCACCGCCCTGCTGGGTGATGACCGGGAAATCTATCGGATCGGGGTCGATCTCGCCCGTGGCCGTGATGTAGCTCTGGTCGATGGGATGGTGGTTGACATAGACCTGGCCGTCCTCGATCCAGAGGTGATCTCCCGGTCCGGCTATGACCCGCTTGATGAAGAAGGGACGGCGGGTACGCTCCTGCGCGGTGGGAGAGTTGGCCGGCTCACGCACGACGACGATATCTCCGCGACTGTACTCCCCCAGGATGCCGGCGCGGCGCAGCCACGTGTCGTACTTGGGGATGAAGACCCGGTCTCCGGTGAGGAGCGACTGAAGGAGGTTGCCGCTGCCTACACCGCCGTTCAGGTTCGGCCGCATCGAGGACCCGACCACGCCCACGGTGTTGAAGACGAAGGTGACGACGAGAAAGGCGATGACCAGCGCTTCCGCGTAACCCCGCACCTCCGCCCAGAAGCGCTCGGAGAAGCTCTTCTTCCCGCCGGAGCGCGCTTTTGCCTCGGAATTTGCCATGACCTAGAGTCTACTCTCTCGACTGTGACCTGCGGTTCAGAGCTGTAGCCGTTCCCGGCCGGAAGTCGCCAGGTCCGCATTCCCGCTCGTCTCGATCAGGCCCGCGGCCGTGAAGGCTCGCCTTGCCGCTTCCTCGCCCAGGGCGACGATCCGATCGTACTCGCGGAAAGACTCGACCCGTATCTCAGGCATGTCGAGCTTCACGAGCAGGTCGGCCGGGTGCATCGTGTACTGGATGTCCGTGAGGATGCTCTGCATGATGTCGGAGGAGCGAAGGAGCATCTGAAGCATCGGCGAACGCCGCTCGAGCCTCACGTTGGCGACCATCCGCTCCCACCAGTTACCGTCGTTCTGCCCCTCGTCGTAGCTCGACCGGCGGGGCGGAGTGGCGTCGCTGGCGATCGTGGCTGTCGCTCCAAGGAAGGCGGCCGCGTCGACCGGCAGGTTGTTGATGATGCCGCCGTCGGCGAGGGTGCGGCCGCCGATCTGTACCGGTTCGAAGGCTCCGGGGAAGCAGCTCGAAGCCCGCACCGCCGCTATCAGGTCCCCCTTCATGAGGGTCACCTCTTCGCCGGTCTCCACATCGGTAGTGGTCACGGCCAACGGTCTGGCGAGCTCCTCGAAGCGATCCGGCAGGTAGGCAGAGAGCCAGTTCGCCAGTTTCTCCCCCTTCATCAGGCCGCCTTGCAGGGAGAGGTCGACGATGTCGCGCCACTTGAGACTAGAAGCCAGCAGGTGGAGGTCGTCGGCCTTGTAGCCGTGGGCATAGAGCGCCCCCAGGATCGCGCCCATCGAGGTGCCTGCGACGACGTCCACCTCGATGCCGGCCTCCTCGAGTACGCGAAGCACGCCGATGTGCGCGAAGCCGCGCGCTCCGCCGCCCGATAGCACCAGACCGACGCGCTTCTCGCGCTGGCGTTGCCTCATGGAGTCGACTCTAGCACCCGCCTTTCACCACCCCGGTACCGGCACGACAGGAGTCTGCGCGTCAGGCACGGGAAGGAGCGGGGGAGGGTGGTGACCCTGCCTCCCGCTCCGCTTGCTCATGCAGACCCTAGTTCTGTTCCTGCTCCTGTTCCTGGTCCTGTTCCTGGTCCTGACCCGGCTCCTCGCTCGGAACGACCCGAAGCTCGACCGGCACGGTGATCTCCTCGCCGTTACGCAGGATGGTGAGTTCGGCAACGTCGCCGGCGTTCATGGAGAAGATCATCGACTGCAGTTGACCCAGGCTGGTGATCTCTTCGCCGTTCACCGCAACGATCACATCGGTCGGGACCGGGATCGTCTGGCCGTTCACCTGCACCTGGAACTCCGGCTCGCGTATGCCTGCCTCCTCGGCGGCCGAACCGGGTGCGACGGAGAGAACCGCTACGCCCTGTTCGGGCAGGTCCAGGCGTTCTCTGACCGCTTCCGGGTACTCCCGCATGCTCTCGATACCGATGCCCAGTCGCGGCCGGGTGCTCAAGTCTTCGATGCCGCCGGCCTGCAGCTGATCGAGGTTAGCCCGGAGGATGTTGCTAGGCACGGCGAAACCTATGCCCAGGAAGCCACGCTGGCCGGTGGCGGTGATAGCCGGATAGATGGCGGTGTTGATGCCGATGAGCTCGCCGTTCGAGTTGAGCAGTGGGCCCCCCGAGTTCCCCGGGTTGATGGCGGCGTCGGTCTGGATGAGCGGGATGATCGCGTCGGTGAGGGGCAGATTGCGCCCCAGGGCCGAGACGATGCCGGTAGTGACGGTCGACTCGAAGCCGAAGGGGTTGCCGATAGCGATCGTCTTCTGCCCGACACGGATCTCGTCGGAATCGGCGATCGGGATGGGCGTCACTTCGGCCGGCATGCGGTCGGGATCTTCGAGCTCGAGCAGAGCCAGATCGTAGAGGGCGTTGCCGCCCACGACCCGGGCGTCGAGCTCGATGTTCGTCTGGCTGGGGAAGACCACGGTGATGCTCGCCCCGTCGAGCAGCTCGGTGGAGCCGTCGTCGAGGGCCGAGGCCACCACGTGGAAGTTGGTGACTATCTGGCCGTCCTCGTTGATCACGAAGCCGCTGCCGCTGCCGCGCATGGGCGGTTGCTGCTGCTGGGGAAGCTGGCGGAAGAACGGCGGGATCTGTTCGTCGGGGATGCCTTCGAACGGGTCGACCCGCTGTCCGCTCACCTCGACATTGATCGACACGACGCTGTCGCCGTACCTCTCGACGATCTGGATGGTGTTCTGTTCCGACTGAAGCAGCGCCTCGGTCTCGGTGGAGCGGGTGTCCTGCTGCTGCGCCTGATCCTGCTGGGCGTGGGCGACAGGTGTGACGCGGTCGGTGACGAACGCAGCCGTCAGTACCAGTACCAGCGTCGCCAGCCATGCGAACAGTGGAAATCGTGAGGTCATCGTGTATCTCCTTTCGAGTGGGTTGGCGGAGAGGCGGGAACCGCCTGCGCAGCAACTCTCATCATGGTAAGGAGCCTGGACGATGAGAAATGTAGTTGGGAAAATTTAGGCCGCTTAAGACGCGGGATCCATGCTCGGCGTTCAGTCTGCCCCCGCGCGCCCCCGCGTTGATCGGCCCCCGCGCGCCCCCGCCGGCTGGCGTTCGGTCGGCCCCCGCGCGCCTCCGCCGGCTGAGGTTCAGTCGGCCCCCGTGGACCTCCGCCTGCTGAGGTTCAGTCGGCCTCTGCCGGCCGCCGCGCCGCTTCCGCTCTTCGTTCCTCCTGAGCAGCGACGTAGTCGAGGCCCACGACGAGGAGGGCGCCAACGAGCGCGAGGAGGATCGCCCAGCCTGCGCCGCCGTCGGCCGACCAGAACCCATCCTTGGGGAGCAGGTTCACGAGTCGGCCGTCGACCTCGGCCTGCCACGGCCACACCTTGCGGAGCGAACCCAGCATCACTCCGCACAGGAGCGCCAGGGTGGCGTCGTGGTACTTGCGGAAGAGCCAGCCGAGGAGCTGGGTGAAGGAGAGCACGCCGAATACGGCTCCCGCCCCCACGGCCAGCAGCGCACCTATGTCGCCTCGAGTCACGGCGCCAAGTACGTAGCTGTACTTGCCGAGCAGCACCAGCACGAAAGCGCCCGAGATTCCCGGCAGCAGCAGCGCGCTTATCGCCACTGCGCCGCTCAGGAAGAGGAACCATGCGGCGTCGGGGGTCTCCGCGGGGCTGAGCCCAACCAGCAGGAAGGCTGCGACCGCCCCAGCGGCGAAGAGGAGCCAGCTCCAGAGCGTCACGCTCCTGATCCGCTGCGCCACCAGGATCACCGAGGCGAACACGAGGCCGAAGAAGAAGGCGAACACGAACTCGGGATGCGTCTCGAGCAGATGCGAGAGCAGCCGCGCCAGGGTGACCACCGAGGTGGCTATCCCCGCCACCAGCGCCACCAGGAAGGCGGCGTCGATGATAGCGAAGGCTCTTCCGAACTTCCCGGAGAACAACGCCCGCAGGAACGGCGGCCTGGCGATCGAGCGCAACGCCTCTATGAGACGCTCGTAGATGCCGAGGATCAACGCCATCGTTCCGCCGGAGACTCCCGGGATGATGTCTGCGGCCCCCATCGCCACGCCGCGGAGGTAGATGGGGATCAGGCCCGCTATGCCAGCGCCGGTGCGGCTGCTTTCGACCGAAGTATCCCTTCGCACCGGACAAAACTACCATGCGACAGAGCGATGGCCAGGTGCGGCTTCCGCAACTCGTGAGGTAGTCTGGCGACGTGAGCGAAGCCGACATAAAACGCGCGCTGACGCAGGCGTTGAGCGAGCAGGGGGTGAGCGCAGAGAACATCGAAACGCTCGCTTCGCAACTCCTCTGGAGGGTCGGACGGGTCTCGGACGACAGCCCGGTGACGGTGCGGGTGGGGTTCGCCAGTGGCGCCGCCCTGTTCGCCGACCTGCCCCGCCTCCGCAGCGCCACGGATGCCGAGATCGAGGCCGCGGTGGAGGAGGGCACTCTACGGGTCGAATGGGTTGGTCAACTGAACGCTCGTTAGCTCGAGGTTAGACAGCAGCATCTGGCGCAGCTGATCGGCTCGAGTACGCAAGCATCCATGCCAACAGAGGCCGGCCAACAGCCCTACTTCCCCACGCAGAAGTTGGCGAAGATGTGCTCGAGCGCCTCCTCGGCGATCCCCTCGCGGCCCGTGATGGTGGCGAGCGCCCGCAACGCCTCCTCCAGGTCCAGAGCGGCCAGGTCGTCGGGAGCATCCAGCGCCCGCTCCACGTGTTCGCGCGCCAGTCGCAGCGCCTGGGCGTGCCGTTCGCTGGTTATCCACAGCTCGCTCGACCCGGCGTCGCCCGTGAGGTGTTCGCGGATCGCTTCCTTGAGGGCGGCCTGCCCCTCTCCGGTGATCGTCGAGACCCGGAGGGGCTTCGTCCCCGGCGGGTCGCTCCAGGCGGCGGCGAGGTCGGACTTCGAGGCCACGAGCAGGGTTCGTTGCGGGTCGAGCGAGCGGGCGAGCTCGAGCTCCTCTTCGCCCAGCGGCGCGCTTGAGTCGAGCAGGCAGAGGACCAGGTCGGCCTGAGCCGCGAGATCGCGGGCGCGCGACACGCCCGAGGCTTCGATCGCGTCGCCCGTGTCGCGGATGCCGGCGGTGTCTATCGCCGTCACCGGAATCCCGGCCAGCGTCAGTGGCGCCTCGAGATAGTCGCGAGTGGTGCCAGGCGTGTCGCTGACTAGTGAGCGTTCGTATCCCAGAAGGGCGTTGAGCAGGCTCGACTTGCCGGCGTTCGGTCGCCCAACCAGAGCGATCCTGGCGCCCCGTACGGCCATGTCGCCGGCACGCGCGGTTGCCAGGAGCTCGTCGACCTGGGCGAGCGCGCTTTCCAGCGGTTCCCGGCGCTCGCTCTCCGGCACCCCTTCGTCCGGGTAGTCGAAGACGGCCTGCAGGTTCCCGAACACCCTGGTCAGCTGGTTCTGGATGAGGTCCAGGCGCTCGCTCAAGGCTCGCGACAGGCCCAGCGCTGCCTGCCTCCTGGCGGTTTCCGACTGGGCGTTCACCAGGCTCAGCACGCTCTCTGCCTGCACCAGATCGATGCGGCCAGAGAGGTAGGCGCGCAGTGTGAATTCGCCCGGTCCCGCCAGCCGCGCCCCGTTGCGCAGGCACACCTCCAGGACCTCCCGCAGCACCGCCGGACCGCCATGGGTCTGCAGTTCGATGAGGTCCTGGCCGGTGTACGAGTGCGGTGCGCGGAAGTTGAGCAGCAGAGCCTCGTCGATGAGCCTCTCGTCGTCGAAGATGCGCCCCAGGGTGACGCGCGCCGGCGGCAGCCTCGAGGGCGAGGGACCGGCCAGGGGGCGGAAGACCCGGTCGGCGAGCATCCAGGTGTTGGGGCCCGAGACCCTCACTATCCCCACGGCCCCTACTCCCGGGGCGGTGGCGATGGCGGCGATGGTGTCGTTGCTGGGCGGCAGGGCCATGATCAGGCCGAGAGCCGGGCCAGCGCCGACCTGGCTGCTTCGGTCACCCGCCCGATCTCCTCGCCACTGTGGGCGTAGCTGAGGAAAGCCGCCTCGAACTGGCTGGCCGGCCAGTAGACGCCCCTCTCCAGCAGTCCGTGGAAGAAGCGCTTGAACGACTCCAGGTCGCTGCTCGTTGCGCTCTCGAAGTCGGCCACCGGCTCGCTCGTGAAGAAGAGGGTGAGCATAGAGCCTACGCGGTTGACTCGGCCCTCGACTCCTGCTTCCGCGGCGGACTCGGCGAGCTCCCGTTCGAGCCGCTCACCGCGGCTCTCGAGCACCTGGTAGAGGTCGGGCGTGGCCCGTATGGTCTCGAGCGTGGCCTTCCCGGCCGCCATCGCCAGCGGGTTGCCGGAGAGGGTGCCGGCCTGATAAACCGCCCCGCTGGGGGAGACCTGCTCCATCAGCTGGGCGGGGCCGCCGTAGGCGCCCACCGGCAAACCTCCGCCGATGATCTTCCCCCAGCAGACGAGGTCGGGTTCGAGCCCGAACCGTTCGACGGCCCCTCCGGGTGCGAGCCGGAAGCCGGTCATCACCTCGTCCACAACCAGCAACGCCCCATGCTCACGGGTGAGTTCGCGCAGGCCGGCGATGAACTGCGGGGTGGGTGCGACCACGCCCATGTTGCCCGCCACCGGCTCGAGGATCACGGCCGCGATCCCGTCGGGGTGGGCCTCGAACAGTTCGCGTACCGAGTCGAGGTCGTTGTAGCGAGCGACCAGGGTGTGCCGCACGGTGGCCGCTGGGACTCCGGCAGAGGAGGGCACGCCGGTAGTGAGCGCACCCGAGCCGGCCGCCACCAGCAGCGAGTCGGCGTGACCGTGGTAGTTGCCCGCGAACTTGATGATGCCGTCGCGGCCGGTAGCTCCACGGGCGAGCCGCAGGGCGCTCATCGTCGCCTCGGTGCCCGAGTTGACGAAGCGGATCCGCTCGCAAGCGGGGTAGAGCGAGAGGACGAGTTCGGCTAGTTCGACCTCGCGCCGGGTGGGCGCGCCGAACGAGACGCCGTCCTTCAGGGCGGCTTCGAGGGCTTCCACCACCGCGGGGTGGTTGTGGCCGAGGATCATGGGCCCCCAGGAGCCAACCAGGTCTATGTACTCGTTACCGTCGGCGTCCCAGAGTCGACTCCCCAGGGCACGGTCGATGAAGGGCGGAGTACCGCCGACTGCCCCGAAGGCCCGGACCGGGGAGTTCACCCCGCCGGGAATGAGCGCTTTGGCGCGGGCGAACAACTCTCGTGAGACGCGCGATTCCATTCGCTCATGCTCGCATGCTGCAGGGGGAGCGGCAACTCGCTGGCTTACCCGGAGCGGGGTCTACTGGACGGCGCCCGACGCGAGCGGCTAGCATCGCACCCGGGCGAAGCCGCCTTGGAGCGGCCCCAGCCGTGGAGGGGGATGGACCAAGAGCAGCGCACGGAAAGGCAACCGATCCCGGACCAGAATCCTCCTACCGTGGTGGCGGAACCCCGGGCGCGGGCCGACAAGCGGGTAGCCCGAGCGTTGCTGCGCATCAGGGCACCACTCCGGGTGCGCCTCTTCAACGTGCTGCTGCTCACCCTCGGCGCGATCGCCGGGGCGCTCGGCTTCAACCTCTTCCTCGAGCCAGGCAACGTCGCGCCGGGCGGCATCCTGGGCCTGACACTGGTGGTCAACCAGTTCCTGCCGTTCCAGATCCCGAACGGCGTTCTGCTGCTCGTTCTCAACGTGCCGCTCCTCTACCTGGGCTATCGCACGCTGGGAGGAGCATCGTTCATGTTCCGGACCCTCTACGTGGTCGCGGTGATGACGATCTCCATAGACCTGAGCGCGCCGCTCCTGCCGGCCGGCGGCGTGAGCGACGATGCGCTTCTCAACGCGCTATACGGCGGCGCGGTGAGCGGGGCCGCCAACGCGCTGATCATCCGAGCCTTCGGCAACATGGGTGGCACCGCCATCCTGGGGCGCGTGATCCAGCGGCGCACCGGCATGCCGATCGGTCAGATCTACCTGATGACCGACGGCCTGATCGTCGTCCTGCTGGGTCTGGCGTTCGGCTGGGAGCGAGCCCTCTACTCGCTGATCGCCCTGTTCGTGAGCGGACTGGTCACCGACTACGGGATCGAGGGGCCGTCCATCGTGCGCACCGTGTTCATAATCACCGAGCACCCGCGCGACGTGGCAGCCGCCCTCCAGGCGGGCCTCCGCACCGGGGTGACTGCCTGGGCCGGGGAAGGCATGTATCAGGGCAGCCAGCGTACGGTCCTCTTCTGCACGGTCAACAGGGCCGAGGTGAGGGAGCTGAGGCGCATCGTGCATGAGACCGACCCGGCCGGGTTCCTGGTGGTGGGTCAGGGGCAGAGCGCCTCGGGGGGAACCATCGGCAGGAGCGACGCCCCCGGCTGAAGACGACCGGATCCACTCCCGCACCCCTGCTAGAATCGTCCGCGGGCAGCCTACGGAGGCCGATGGACACGATAAGGAGTCTGCAGAGCGTCGCCTCGCCCGCTCTCGACGCGCTCGCCCTTGCCGTCACCAACCTTGGACACGAGTTCAGCTACGTGGCGCTGCTGGTCATCGCCTACCTCGTACTCGACCCGCAGCGCGGGCGACGCCTGGGGATCTACGTGCTGATCGCCTTCTACCTCAACGGTTTGCTCAAAGGAGCTTTCGACACGGCGCGCCCCTACCTGCTCGACCCGTCGGTGCTGCGTTCGCACGCCGCCGAGCTCACCGGGCCCGGTGCCGGCTTCCCGAGCGGTCACGCCCAAGGGGCTGCCACGTTCTGGGGCATCGGCGCGCTCTACGTGCGCCGCGGCTGGTTCACGGTTCTCGCCCTGCTCCTCATCGCCCTCATATCGCTCAGCCGCCTCTACCTGGGCGTCCACCTGCCCGTCGACGTCGTGGCCGGCCTCGCACTGGGCGCCTTGCTCGTGGCGCTGGCGCCGCTGCTGGACAGGCTCCACCTGAGCACCTCGGTACCGGTTCAGATCGCGGCGGGCATCGCACTGCCGCTGCTCCTGCACCTGTTCTTGCCGACACCCGACTCGGGTCTCATCCTGGGCGGGTTGGCCGCCTTCCTCACCGCGCCGCTCATCCTGGCTTACGAGCCACCGGAAGGCTGGGGACGTCGTGTGTTCGTGGGCGTCCTGGGACTGTTGCTCGTCTTCACCGGACTGTTCGGCTCGAGCGCGATCCTGCCCGAGGCGCTCAAACGAAATCCGTTCGGCGATTTCGCGCGCTACCTGCTGCTCGCCTACGTAGGGCTCCTGATCGCGCCGGCGATCGCCCGGGCACTCTTCGGCCGCGCGCTCTTCGGCGCTGTCAGATGAGGCGCGCCAGGCTGATCCTGGAGTTCGATGGCACCGACTTCTACGGCTGGCAGCGCCAGCAGCGCACCGGCGAACGGACGGTCCAGGCCACGCTCGAGCAGGCGTTCGCTCAACTGCCCGGCGAACATGGGTCGGTGGTTGCGGCAGGCCGCACCGACGCTGGAGTGCACGCCCTGGCGATGGTGGCTCACGTCGACACCAGCAGCGAGATCCCCGACGAGAAGCTGCGGCTGGCGCTCAACGCCCATCTGCCTCGCGACGTCGCGGTACTCGCTGTACAGACTGTGCCGAACGACTTCCAGGCTCAATTCGACTGCCTCTACCGACGCTACCTCTATCGGCTAAGGGTGGTCCGCGACGAACCTCGAGGGATGGCGCTCGATCGAAACCGAGTCCTCTCGGTCTACCGCACACTCGACGTCGATGAGATGAGGGAGGCGTGCACCCACCTCGAGGGCCGGCACGATTTCGCCTCGTTCGCCACCCAGGAGACGCGAAGTACGGTCCGCACCGTCCACCTGTGTGAGCTCCGCGAGGAGTCGGCCGAGCTGCGCCTCCACGTGGCCGCCGAAGGCTTCCTGCGGAACATGGTGCGCACCCTGGTGGGAACACTGCTCTGGGTGGGCAAGGGGAAGCTCTCGGCCGCCGATCTGCCCGCGATCATCGAGGCTCGCGACCGTACCAGGGCCGGGCACAACGTGCCCCCGCACGGACTCTACTTCGTCGAGGCCGGCTACGCCGAGTGGGACCCGGAGGCTTCGGAGTCGCTGGTGCGGCGCCGGCTGGCGAACGTGGGCTACGTATAATGTGCCGATGTCGTTGCTGGTGAGGCCGCTCACGGCCGAGGATCTCGACCCGCTTCTGCCCCTGGACCGGAGCTACGCCAGCGAGTCGGGTTGCGAGGAGTTGGTCTCCTCGGCCTCCCTCTCCTTCTACGAGCGATCCGGGCACTCGTTCACGGCCCAGGAGGATGGCAAGCCCACGGGGTTCCTGCTCGCCCAGGCGATCTGGGACGGGAGGCGCCCGGCCGTGATGGTCAGGCGAGCCGTAGCGGCGGACGAACGAGCGGTGGAGGCGTTGATCGAGGCGGTCACCAAGAGCGCGTACGATGCCGGCGTCTACGACATCGTCGTCGAACAACCGCAGGGTGATCCCGCCGGGGCGCGCGCTCTCGAAGCGTGCGGCTACGCGCCCCGGCCAGCCCGGCTCTACTCACGGGTATTGGGTTCGAGGTCGCGGAGCAGTTGACTCGCACGTAGAACGGGGCGGGCTGGAGGAGACGATGGCACGGGTACTGCTGGGAGTAAGGGGCATGGACAACGAGGCGGCCGCCGAGCGGGTGCAGCGAACTCTGCGCGAGGTCCGGGGGGTCTCCTCGGTCGATGCCAACAAGGACGGCCAGGCGACGGTGGAGTACGACGACGCCGAGGTGACGGTGATGGACCTGATCCGCTCTCTGCGGCAGATCGGCTTCCTCGCCGGCATGGAGTGAGGTGGCCCGGCAGGGCGGCGTCTACGTGGGCGTCCTACTCATCGAGCTGGGCACGCCGTGGGCGAAGAGCCTGAAGGAGAAGCGGTCGCTGGTGATGCCGGTGACCGAGAAGCTCAAGGCCCGTTTCCCTGTGTCGGTAGCTCGGCTCGACGGCCTCGACGCCCACGACTGGGAACTCATCGGGATCACCTCCCTCAGTCACGATCCGGTGTGGCTGGAGGGGATGTTGCGCAAGGTACTCGATTTCGTAGGGGCGCGCGAGGTGTCGGTGGTACGCTCGCAACTCGATGTCGAACCGTGGGAGTTCGGATCCGCGCAGGAGTAGCGGCCCCGATTGCGACCGAGGCCGTGGGGAACGGGTTCTGGCGCAGAGTATGATGCACGGCGCCAGGGTTCGGGGGCGGCGGACTCGGTGCGCGGGGAGGCGAGAGGCGCCCTCGAGGAGGAACTGAAAGTGGGCCAGCGATCGAAAACGAGCAGTACCGCCACAGCCGAGCGGGACAAGGTGGTGGTCACCGATGGCGCCCTTGCCACCATCGTCGGTTTGGCCGCCCACGAGGTTCCCGGTGTGGTTGGCATGGCTCCAGCTTCGATCCGTGAGGGCATCAACAGGATGCTGGGCGCCTCCCGGGCCGACGAAGGCGTGGAGGTCCAGCGCGACGGGGAGCACGAGCGCAAGGCCACCATCGAACTGCACGTCGTCGTCGCCTACGGCGTGAACATACCGGTGGTGGCCGAGTCGGTGCGTGAGCGAGTGCGCTACGCGGCCAAGGAGTTCGCCGGCGTTCAGGTGATCGAAGTCAAGGTGCACATCGCCGGGGTGAGCCGTGGCTGACACTCTGCCCAAGGAACCCCGCACCATCCCTGCAAGGGAACTCTCTCGCGCTTTCATCTTCGCCACCGACTGGCTCGGCGTCTACGTGGACGAGATCAACGCGTTGAACGTCTACCCCGTACCCGACGGGGACACCGGCACCAACATGCACCTGACCATGCAATCGGTACGGCGGCAGATACTGGCCGAGAACCCGACGACGATGACGAGCCTCTGCCATGCGCTCGCCTACGGTTCGCTACTGGGCGCCCGCGGCAACTCCGGGGTGATCCTCTCGCAGGTACTCAAGGGCTTCTCGGAAGAGGCCCGGCGCCTGAAGGAACTCGATGCCGAGGGGCTTCGCAAGGCGCTCCACGGAGCCTCGAGGACAGCCTACTCGGCGGTGATGAAACCGGTCGAGGGGACCATCCTGACCGTCGTCAGGCGCGCCGCCGAGGGTAGCGACGAGAGTCCCGCCACTCTGCCACTCGACGTTCTGAGGGAGGCGCACGGCTCGGCTCAGGTGGCACTCGAACGGACTCCGGAGATGCTCCCGCTGCTCAAGCAGGCCGGCGTGGTCGATGCCGGCGGACTCGGCTTCGTCCGCCTGCTGGAGGGGCTGATCGCGTTCTTCGAAGGTCGCGACCTGCCACCCCCGCCCAAGGTCGAGAAGCGGGCGCAGCAGCAGTTCGAGGAGGAGGAGTTCGGCTTCTGCACCGAGTTCCTGCTCTCCGACGTCAAGGTAGCCACGCGCGAGATACAGACGCTGGTCGAGCCTTTCGGCGATTCGCTGCTGGTAGTGGGGGCAGAGGGGTTCGTCAAGGGCCACATCCACACCGAGGAGCCGGAGAAGCTCCTGGCAACGGTCTCGAAGTACGGCACGATGGTCCGCTCCAAGGTCGAGGACATGAGTGAGCAGCACTCCGAGATCCTCGCGACAGTCGATATGGACGAGGCCGAGCCGCCGCTGAGCGCGATGGTGGCGGTGAGCGACGGCTACGGCATCAGCAAGGCGTTCCGGGGCCTGGGGGCGAGGGTCGTGGGCGGTGGCCAGACCAACAATCCGAGCGTCGAGGATATCGCCGACGCCGTGCGCAGCGTAGGGGCGAAGCAGGTCGTGGTACTCCCGAACAACAAGAACATAATCATGGCCGCGCAGAGGGTCGCCGACATCGTGAAGGACAAGGAGATCGAGATACTGCCCACGCGGACGATGGGAGCGGGGCTGGCAGCGGCGGTTCTGTTCCAGGAGAACCAACCGCTGTCGGACCTCCTGCCGGCGATGCAGGAGGCGGCAGATTCGGCCCTCACCCTCGAGGTCACCAAGGCGAGCCGCACGGTCACCGTCGAGGACGTCGAGGTGAGCGAGGGCGAGTTCATCGGCCTGGCCAACGACCGCCTCGAGGTCTCTGCCTCGGATCCCGTGGAGTGCCTGATGCAGCTCCTCGAGCGTCACGCCGAGGAGTACGAGATCGCCACGCTCTTCCATAGCGCTGCCATCGAGCCCGACGAAGCGGAGGAGTTGGCCGAGAAACTAGGGGAGACCTACCCCGAACTGGAGGTGGAGGTGCGAGCGGGAGCGCCGGATCTCTACCCCTACGTCATGGCACTCGAGTAGTCGGAGCGCGGTCGGGGAGCCGGTGAGCGAGGTCGGGGCGCCGCGTCTCCGTCGCTGCATTGCGCTTCGCGCCAGACTCCTCCGACGCGGCGCCCCGACCTCTCCTTGCGTTCCCGCCAACGGTTCTCGCGTCGAGAAGGTTAACGAACGATGAGCGCATTGGTGCGGATCGCATACTTCCGGGGTCGCAAGTCGTTCTAACCTCATCGGAAGGAGGCCGTGCTATGAGTCGTGGACTTTCAATTCTCGTCGTTGCCCTGTCCCTGATGTTGCTGGCCGGGTGTCGCATAGTTCCTGCGCCGGATCCGTTCCCGAATGCCACTGAGGTGGGCGCGACAACCGATCCCTTTGCTTCCGTGGCAAGCGGCAGTTTGCTGCCCGGTGAGAGCGTAATCTTCGAGGTTAGGCTTTCGACTAGTGAAGTAACAGAGACCCAGGCGGTGTACTTCGAACTCGAGAATTCGCTCGACCTCTATGTCTACAACTCGAACGGAAATTTGTATGCCTCGAGCTCGAGTTCCAACTTCTTCGCCACGGGGGAGGCCGGCATCCTGAGTGCCTCTCAGTCGTCCTTCGAACCGTTGGTCGTGACGCCGCTAAATTGTCGCGGGTCGTGCATTATCCGCGATTCTGACAGTTCGCGCTTCTTCGTAGAGGTGAGTAATCCATTCGGATCCACGACGAGCTTCACACTCTACGCCTACGTCGACCAGTATCAGGACTCGGGTGAGTTCGAGAACGACTCCCAGTTCTCACCCGTTGCAATTCCTCTTGGGGAGGAATCGGGGGCGATTGAGTCAATTGGAGACGTCGACTTTTACAGGCCACAAGTGCAGGGTGACCTTACTTTTAGTCTTAATGAAGGGGTTGTCATCGACATAAGGGCCGTTGTCATTGATGAGAGCGGTCGCGAAATTCCAATTGTGCCTGATGAGCCCACACTCGTGTTCCCTACTGACCTAATTCAAGTATGGGACGACGGTGATGACGAAGCCGCGGTGTCTGCGAATAGCGCGTACTACTTGACCTTGGATTAGGAATTGCGTTTGTTAGCTCGAGCGACAATCGGCCCGCTGCTACTACTTTTCGTTACCACTACAGCGGCCCTCGCGCAACGTTGCGAGCCTGAGTTGAGGGAGGCGGCGGGGGCTGTACCCGCCGACGCTCCGATAGGAGTCTTCGCAGCCGAGATGCTCTCGGCTGCGATTCATATCGTCGAGCCCGCGCTTCCGCCGCTCGCTTGGGCAGAGTCGCTCCCGCTGGAACCTGGCGAAGTGGGATACGACGCTGTCGAGTACCTCGCCGAACGGCGCCTCCTGCCCGACTCATGGTCGCCGGAGGAACTCTCTGCCTCCACCTGGGGCACCATGCTCGCGCGCTTCGTCAACTGGTACGGCATCGAGTCGGTGTCGTTCGAGGGGGAAGCGACGAGGGAATCGGTGATCCACGATCTGACGCAGGTCCTGGGCGAAGTCTCCCAAGCCGTGAGACCGCTGGTGCTGATCGCCGGCGACCGACAGGACGACTCCCGGATCGCCTTCCTGGGCCTGGTCTGGAACTGGACCGTCTATCCGCGGCTGATAGTGAAGAGACCGGATCCCGATCAGGATCTCTCGGACGGGTTCCGCGCGCTGCTCGACGAGATGAGCAACTGTGCCGTGGAGTTCGAACACTACATCTACGCGCCGGAGGAGACGGCGAGAAGGCTCTTCCTTTCCCATAACGACGCGAGGATGTACGTCATCGGCAGTGAACCGGCGGCGCCCGCCTGGCCGCTGCTGGTGCCCCAGGGTCAGGAGGAGGAGTTCTTCGCTTTCGAAGCCCCTGCGGTGAGCGACAGGGCGTCGTTCTCGGCGGCGTTCGACGGCGAGCAGCTACCGGTCACAACCCTCATGGCGATGCTGCCCCGCCTTCGAACCAACCTGCCGCCCACCCGCATCCCGGGTTTGCTTAGCAACCCGAACGCCAACTGAACGGGACAAACCCGAACGCCGACTGAAAGGGGACCGCCAGGAGCAGTCCCCCGTCGAGCGTTGACTCTCCTGCTAGGGCTGGGCGTTCCAGGGCTGGCTGCCCAGGAAGGCAGCGACGGCGTTCATGTCTTCCTCGCTTAGAGTGCTCGCGACGATGTGCATGGCGTTCGGATAGGCGTCACCGAAGTCGGGAACCATCGCGAAGGTATTGAGCATACTCACCAGGTAGCTGGGCGACTGTCCCGCGATCTGAGGTATGCCTGTCGCTTCGACCCCTTCGCCGTTCCTTCCGTGGCACACGGCGCAGGCTACCAGTCCTGCTTCGACGTTCCCCATGTGGAACAGCGTCGCGCCGCGTTCGACGGGGGCCTGATCCTGCGCTGCGAAAGGTTCTCCGGTCGTGCTCACCGTGGCGAGGTAGGCGGCCGCGTCCGCGATCTCCTGGTCGCTCAGGGCCGTGGCGACGGGGCCCATGACCGGACTGGGCCGGATTCCTTCTTTGAACAGCCACGCCTGGATCGCCAGGTATTCCTGGATCTGCCCGCCTATGCGGGGGAACGCCGGTGTGGTGGAGATCCCGTCGACTCCGTGACAACCGGAGCAGACCTCGCCTACGAGCCGCTCGCCGTTCTCGACATCGCCTTGCAGCATGAGTACCGGCGGAGGACCCTCTGGTGCCGGGGGTGGCCCACCCTCTTGCGCGAATCCGGAGACGAAGCCCAGGACGGCGACCGCAAACCCGAGACATGCCAGTCGAAACACCTTCCACCTCCCAGCGAACGTGGTTCACGGCTTTGCGGCCAAGGGATGAGGGCCGTGAACGAACTACTTGTCCTGCTGAGGCAGAATCTAGCACATGCCCGGCCCCGGGAAGCAGAATCTGTGGGGCACGCCGCGCACCCGTCGACCTGTCGGCTCAAGTAGCCCGGCCGGCCACCTCGGTTCCGGTCTTGAGGAGTTCGAGCGCCGCCCTCAGGATCGGGTCGGAAGCCGGTTCGACAGTTGCTACACCAGGGACGCTTACTCCCGTGACGTTCGCTTCGCCTGTGGGGTTCAGGGTGAAGCTGCCGTCGGGCCCGACCACCGCTGTGCCCACGACCTCTCCGCCGATCTCGATCACGACCTCGGCGCCGGGTGTAGCGCTCGATCCGAATACCAGCGGTCCTTCGGAGGGCCGCAGGTCCGTGACCAGCAGGTCGGGGGTGACGCCCGTTTCGTGTACCGACTCCCGCGACGGGCGCAGCCATTCGAAGCTGACGTACTTCAGTTCTCCTCCGCCCGGAAGGGGCAGCAGGTCCTGACCCACTCCCTTGCCGAAGCTCTGTTCGCCCACGATCAGCGCCCGCTCGTGGTCCTGCAACGCCGCCGCCACTATCTCGGAGGCAGAGGCCGAATTGCCGTTTACCAGCACGACCAGCGGCAGGTCGCGGGCGAAAGCGTCGGCAGAGAAGGCCCGCCGCGTTACCCCGCCCTTGCGTACGAAGAGGATGTCCCCTGCGGACAGGAACTCATCCGCAACCTCCACGCCCTGGGAGAGGTAGCCGCCGCCGTTGTCGCGCAGGTCGAGGATGAGCCTGTCGATCCCCGACCTCTCCAGTTCGTCCAGTCTCTCGCGCAGCTGCCGGATGACGAGTTGGTTCTCGAACGTCTCGATCCGCAGGTAGCCGACCCCACCGTCGAGCGTCGTTCCGCTCACAACGGGAATCGAGATGCGGTCCCTGGTGACGGCGATCTCGAGCGGTTCCTCGGCGTCCTGGCGCTTCACCAGGAACGTCACCTGTTGGCCGACCGGTCCGCGGATCAACTCGATCGACTCTCGCAGGTCCAGCTCCTGCACCTCGATTCCGTCCACGGCGAGCAGCCGGTCCCCGGGGCGCAGGCCGGCCGAGTGAGCGGGCAGGCCGAGGTAGGTTTCCACCACCACGCCCGGGTCGCCTTCGACCTTGTAGAAGACCGCCCCCACACCCCCGAAGGCCCCTTCGCGACTCCCCTCAAGGACGCTCAGTTCCTGCGGCGGGATGTACTCGGTGAAGGGGTCGTTCAGCGACTCCACCAATCCTGTGATCGCTCCCCTGAGCGCCGACTCCTCGTCGAACTCCCACAGGTAGTTGCTCCCCAGGACGTCCCGAACGGTTTGCAGCGACCTCCAGGCGGGACTGTCCTGAAGCGCGACCTGCCCGGCCGGAGCCAGCGTGAGCAGAGCCGCGACCAGCAGAGGCGCGACCAGAAGAAGCGTGCGGCGTGGCCGCGCCCGTCCGGTGTCGTCTGAGCCCTTCAAGAGCTATTCCGGCCCTTCCGCAGGCTGCGCAGGCCCAGGCAGAGGGCGGCACCGAAGCCGATCCCCACCACGAGACCCGATATCGTGTTCCTGCCCTCCTCGGGAGCGGCGAGCCAGGCCGCAGACGAGATGAGGCCGATACAGAGTCCGATTGCTACGGCCCCTCGGAGGGTTTTGAAGAAGGTGCGTCGGTCCATGAGAGGAAGAGTACGGGAGCGCTCGGAAGGTGGTCCATGCCCAGGGAAGCAAGCGACTCTTGGCGGAACGGAACGCCGCTCAGCCGCCCGAGCTGGTCAGCCGCGTCCCAGCAGTTCGTTCCCCGGTGCGGCCCTTCGTTCCCCAGGGAAGGTGTTGAGGAGATAGTAACGAGCCTCGTCGCCCCGTCCGGTCATGATGGCGGGCGGATGTACGTTGTGAGCGCGGAAGCCCAACGGATGAGTCGGATCGGACGGACCCTGCGCAGCCTCGGAATCGGTGTGGCCGTGTGGACGGCGCTGCTGCTCCTCTTCTCCACCCAGTATTTCGTGGGGCTCAGAGCTGGCGGGCACGAGGTGACCTGGTTCTCCCAGTTCCGCCGTGAACTTCCGGGCTGGGCGATGTGGGCGGTGGTCAGTCCCCTGATCTTCCTCGTCGCCCGGAGGCTGCCTCTCACCCGACCGCGGAACGTCGCGCTGCACCTCCTCATAGCTCCGGCGGTGTTCTTCCTCTACCTGCTCCTCTACAACCTGGTCATCGAACTGGTGCCGCTGCGACCCGATATCACCGCCGCTAGCATGAGCTTCGCGGAGATGATCTCGCAGAGCGCTCAGTTCAACTTCGCGACCTTCTTCCTCCTCTACCTCGGGGTGCTCGCGGTCTACCAGATGCTCGCCTTCCAGAGCGCGCTGCACCGGCAGGAGCTCGAGACGTCGCGGTTGGAGGCGAACCTCACCCGCGCCCGCCTGGAGTCGCTTCGGATGCAGCTCCAGCCCCACTTCCTCTTCAACACGCTGCACGGCATCTCTGCCCTCATAGAGGAGGACGGGCGCAAGGCGCGGCGGATGCTCACGAACCTCAGCGACCTCCTGCGCACTTCGATCGAGGAGGCCGAGGAGCTCATCCCCCTCTGTCGCGAAGCGGAGATCCTCGAGCGCTACCTGGCCATCCAGCGGATGCGCTTCGGTGACCGGCTGCGAACCTCGGTGGGCGTAGCCGAGGGGTGCGAGGAGTGGCTCGTGCCACGCTTCCTCCTGCAACCGTTGGCCGAGAACTCGATCAAGCACGGGATCGGCAGGAGATCCGAATCGGGCTCGCTCGAGGTGCGGGCCCGCTGTGAAGGGGGAGCGCTCGAACTCAGGGTCGACGACGACGGCCCTGGATTCGCCGGTACGGCAGGGTCGGGCCTCGGCCTCAGTAACGTCAGGGCCCGGCTCGACGCCCTCTACGGGAGCGAGTACTCGCTCGAAACGAGCAACCGGCCGGAAGGCGGGGCGGTAGTGACGATCCGTCTCCCGCGCGCGGTGGGCCCGTGAACCGACTTCGTGCGGTGGTCGCCGACGACGAACCGCTGGCGCGCCGGCTGCTCGAGGAGTTGCTGCGCCGCCAGGGAGATGTGGAGGTGGCGGCGAACTGCGCCAACGGCGCCGAGGCGCTCAGGGCGCTGGAGGAGGAGCAGCCCGATGTACTCTTCCTCGACATCCAGATGCCCGAGCTGGATGGTTTCGAGGTATTGGGCCGCTTGCCCCCGGCGCGAAGACCTGTCGTCGTCTTCGTTACCGCCTACGACCGGTTCGCGGTGCGCGCCTTCGAGGTGAACGCCGTCGACTATCTCCTCAAGCCGTTCGACGAGGAGCGCCTCGAAGCAGCACTGGGAAGGGTGCGGACGCGCCTGAGCCAGGCAAGGCCAAGCGGCAGTCAATTGGCCGAGGTCCTCGCCCAACTGCGGCCCAAGGGCTTCCAGACTCGCATAGCGGTTCACGAAGGGGACCGCATCTTCCTCCTCCCGGTCGAGCGGATCGACTGGATCGAGGCCGCCGGGAAGCGCGTGAAGATCCACTCGGCGAGCAGACAGCTGGCGGCGAGGGAGAGCATCGGCGCCCTGGAGGAGAACCTCGACCCGCAGAGGTTCGTGCGCGTGAGCCGGTCGGCCATCATAAACATCGACCGAATACGGGAGATCCAGCGCTGGTTCCAGGGTCAGTACATCTTGATCCTCGAAGGGGGCGAGAAGGTGACTACTACCCGCACCTACCGACCCGCGTTCGACCGGGTGCTCAAGGGCAGAGGCTGAAGGAGGAGAAAGTGAAGGTACTCGTCATCGGTGGCAGCTACTTCGTGGGAAAGCACTTCGTGGAGCAGGCGCTGGCGAAAGGGCACGAGCTGACTCTCTTCAACCGCGGCAACAGGCCGGCGCCACCTGGAGTGGTGTCGATCGAGGGCGACCGGAACGGCGACCTGAGTGAGCTGGAGCAGGGGAAGTGGGACGTGGTGCTTGATACCTGCGGTTACTTCCCGAGGCAGACTTCGGCGATGACGGCAGCCCTGGACGGACGAGTAGAGCATTACGCCTTCGTCTCCACGATCAGCGTCTACTCCGACCAGTCGAAACCGTACCAGGACGAGTCGGCCCCGACAATCGTGCTGGAGGACCCGACGGTCGAGGAGATCACCGCTCAGAGTTACGGCGGCCTCAAGAAGCTCTGTGAGGAGACGGTCGAGGCGGCGTTCGGCTCGTCGTGCCTGATCGTTCGCCCGGGCCTGATAGTCGGTCCGGATGACCCCTCGGACCGCTTCACCTACTGGCCGGTGCGCGTCGCCGAAGGCGGCGAGGTGCTAGCTCCCGGTTCACCCGAACTGCCGGTCCAATGGATCGATGTTCGTGACCTCGCGGCGTGGTTGCTGCTCGCCCTGGAGCGCAGGCTCTCCGGTACCTTCAACGCGGTGAGCGAACCCGACCGTTTCGAGCTGGGTCAGACCCTCGACACGTGCCGGCTGGTCTCCGGCTCGGACGCCCGGTTCACCTGGGTGGACGAGCAGTTCCTGCTCGAGCGCGAGGTGCAGCCGTTCATCGAGATGCCCCTCTGGATCCCGGGGGACCACGTCAACTTCTCGCGGGTCGACGGCGGTCGGGCGATCGAGCAGGGCCTCGTCATCCGAGGCGCCGAGGACACCGTGCGGGCGACCCTGGAGTGGCACCGGAGGCAGGAGGCGCGCGAACCCCGGGCGGGCATGTCGAGGGAGCGGGAGGCAGAGCTGCTGAGCGCCTGGAACGCGAGGGAGTCGGTGCGGAGCTAGCAGGCCCCCGGGGAATCGGTGAGGCCGCAGCCGCGCCGGGACACCGGCGCAGTCCTGGTTGGCGCTCGTCGCGCTCAGATGCGGTTCAGTTCGTCCCGCATCACCAGCGTCGCGGCGCGCGACAGCTCGGCGAAGTCATCATCGACGCTGCGATAGGTGAGCGAGCGGGAGGCGCTCACCACGGCCGCGCCACCGTCGGCGAAGGCAGAGGCGACCGACTGGGCAGTGCCCCCCTGGGTGCCGTAGCCCGGCACGAGCAGCAGGCTCTGGGGCAGAGCCGCCCTGATGCGAGCTAGCTGCTCGGGGTAGGTGGCCCCGGCCACCACGCCCAGCGGCGTGTAACCTCTTTCGTCCAGCGTCTCCTGAGCGAGGCGCGCGATCCTGGCGCTCAGGTGCTCCCATAGAAGTTCGCCCCCTTCCAGGCGCAGGTCCTGCAGGTCGCCGGAACCCGGGTTGGAAGTCTTGAGCACTATCAGCACGCCACGGCCGCTCTCACTGGCGAGGGCCACGAAAGGTTCGAGGGTGTCGAACCCGAGGTACGGATTGACGGTGAGGGCGTCGGCGTTGAACACGCCATCGGCCAGGTAGGCCCGGGCGTACGCTGCGGAGGTCGAGCCTATGTCGCCCCGTTTGGCGTCGAGGATGACGGGAACACCGGCTTCCTTGATGTCGGCCAGGAGTTGAGCGAGGGCGATGAGCCCGGGGATGCCCAGCACCTCGAAGAAGGCGCTCTGCAGCTTGTAGCAGGCGACCAGGTCGCTGGTGGCTTCGATGATCCCCTGGAAGTAGTGGACGACAGCCCGGGCGGTCTTGGCCGGATCGCCGTCGAACCGTTGCGGGTTCGTGAGCGGATGGGCTTCGGGGCGCGGGTCTATACCCAGGCATACGCGGGTTTCGAGCTCCCGACTCCGCTGGGCAACCCGCTCGGCGAATGAACGGGCGAAGGCCCCCTCGCTCAACGCTTGACCTTCCGGCTGGCCTTCTCCTGCCGGCGGCGCTGCGCCCGGTTGAGCGGCTGGCGGCCCCGTCCGGCGCCCGCTCCCGGTTGCGAGCCAGCGGCGGCGGCAACGGGGGAGGCGGTGGTCGGTGCATCTCCGGCGGCTTCGGCCGGGTTCGAGTAGACGAGCCGGCCGCGCTTGCCGTCGCCGCGCTCCAACGACCCTTCGGCCTGCACCTGGACGCGGAAGAGCAGCTTGGCGACGTTCAGGCGGATGTTCGACTTCATCTCCTCGAACAGGTTGAACGCCTCGAAGGCGTACTCCTGCAGCGGATTGCGTTGACCGTAGCCACGCAGGCCGATGCCCTGGCGCAGCACGTCCATGTTGTGGAGCTGCTCCTTCCAGTGCTGATCGACCACCTGCAGGACGATGAAGCGTTCCAGCTGGCGCAGCAGTTTGGCGCCCAATTCCTCCTCGCGGGCCTTGTAGGCCGCCTCGAGTTCGGGGACCAGCTTGTCGGTGGCTTCGTCGGGATCGAGCCCGCGAAGGCTTTCGAAGTCGAACTTCTCGAGGGCCGGGGCGGCTTCGAGCACGCCGGCGCGCAGGGCTGCGATGTCCTGCTCCTCGGGCTCCAGTTCGGGGTTGAGGTAGCTCTGCACCTGGGAGTCGACGTACTCGGCGATCATGTCCTGTACGTCCTCCGAGATGTCGTTCCCCAGGAGGATCTCGCGGCGTTGAGCGTAGATGACCTCGCGCTGCTTGCTCATGACGTTGTCGTACTCGAGCAGCTGCTTGCGGATGCCGAAGTTACGGTCCTCCACGCGCTTCTGGGCGCGTTCGATGGCGCCGGTAACCATCCGCGCCTCGATCGGCTGGCTGTCGTCCATCCCCAGCCGATCCATCATGTTGAGAACCCGGCCCGAAGCGAAGATGCGCATCAGGTCGTCCTCGAAGGAGACGTAGAAGCGGCTCGAACCAGGGTCGCCCTGACGACCGGCGCGACCGCGCAGCTGGTTGTCGATGCGTCGCGACTCGTGCCGCTCGGTACCGATGATATGGAGGCCACCGACGGCGACCACCTTCGCGTGATCAGCCTCGGCCTCGTCGCGCAGCCGCTCGAGTTTGCCCAGGACGTCCTCGGGAAGCTCCTGGATGCGAGCGGCGATCTCGCGTGCCTCGTCCATCTTGCGGAGCATCACCGACTTGATTAGCAGTTCGGTGTCCGAGTCGTAGCGCTCGAACCCCTCGCGCTCCAGCAGCTTCCGCGCGAGCATCTCGGGGTTGCCGCCCAGCACGATGTCGGTACCGCGGCCGGCCATGTTGGTCGAGATGGTGACGGCGCCGCTGCGGCCCGCCTGGGCGACGATCTCGGCCTCCTTGAGGTGATGTTTGGCGTTGAGAACCTGGTGCTCGATGCCCTTGCGCTTGAGCATCCGCGAGAGCCGCTCGGAGGCTTCGATCGTCACCGTGCCCACGAGTACCGGTTGGCCGGTGGCGTGCACCTGAGCGATCTCTTCGATCACCGCGTCGTACTTGCCGTCGAGGGTGCGGTAGATGATGTCCTCGAAGTCCTGGCGAACCACCGGCTTGTTGGTGGGGATCACCAGCACGTCGGAACCGTAGATCTCCTGGAACTCCTTCTCCTCGGTCTTGGCAGTCCCGGTCATGCCGGCGATCTTGTCGTAGAGCTTGAAGAAGTTCTGGTAGGTGACGGTGGCGAGGGTCTGGTTCTCGCGCTCGATCTTCACGCCCTCTTTCGCCTCGATCGCCTGGTGGAGACCCTCGCCGAAGCGCCTTCCCGGCATGAGCCGGCCGGTGAACTCGTCGACGATGACGATCTGCCCGGCCTCGTCCTTCACGTACTGCTTGTCGAGGTGGTAGTGCTCCTTGGCGCGCAGCGCCTGCCGCAGCATGTGGCCGAACTCCATGTTCTTGGTGCCGAAGATGTCGTCGATCCCCAGCTCCTTCTCGGCCCTCTCGATGCCTTGCTCGGTGAGGTGGACGTCCTTGGTCTTCTCGTCGATGGTGTAGTCGCCCGTGGGCTTGGAGTTCTCGTCCTCGGCCGGCTCACCCCGTTCGAGTTTCCGGGCGAGCGTCGCCATCGTGTAGTACTTGTCCGTCGCGAGCTCGGCCGGCCCCGAGATGATGAGCGGCGTGCGGGCCTCGTCGATGAGGATCGAGTCCACCTCGTCGATGATGGCGTAGTGCAGCGGACTCTCCTCTCGCAGCACCAGCTGTTCCGGACGGAACGCCATGTTGTCGCGCAGGTAGTCGAAGCCCAGTTCGCTGTTGGTGATGTAGGTGATGTCGCTGCGGTAGGCGGCGCGCCTCTGGTCCGGGGTGTTGGTGTTCTCGATCACCCCGACGGTTAGCCCTAGGCCGCGGTAGACGGGTCCCATCCACTCGGCACCGGTGCGTGCGAGATAGTCGTTGGTCGTGACGAGGTGAGTTCCCTTGCCGGTGATCGCATTGAGGGCCAGCGCGAGCGTGGCGACCAGCGTCTTGCCCTCGCCGGTCTTCATCTCGGCCATCTTGCCGTAGTGGAGGGCCGCTCCACCTATGAGCTGCACGTCGTAGTGGCGCATGCCCAGGTTGCGCTTGGCCGATTCGCGTACCAGCGCGAACGCCTCGGGCATCAGTTCCTCGAGTTCCTCGCCGCCGTCGAGGTGTCGCTCTCGGAGCTTCGCGAAAGCCGCCTTGAGGTCCTCGACCTGCTCCATCTGCGCTTCTAGCTCGTTGACCGCGGCGACGATCTCTCGTTCGACCCGTCTTACCTCGCGATCGTTGTTGTCGAACAGTTTCTGGAAGAATCCGACCATTCCCGACCTTTCTCGGAAGTGCCTGCTTGGAACGCCCGGGAGACAGTCTCCGGGCGGCGCTGCCGCGGACTAACGTCGGCTGTTGGGGAGGCCGAAACTTCCGATAAGCCGGCACACGGGAGCGCCAGAACGCATCTCGTAAGTCTATCACGGCTCCCAATTCGGCTCGGGTAGCGACTAGGCGATCGGCCGCCAATTTCCTGGCTCCCCGCTTCAGGGAACCTCGATCAGGGTAAGTGCGTTGGAGCCGTACCGCTTGACCTTCCCGGGGAGAGGTAGGTCGAGATCGCTGGGGTGCTGGAATATGTAGACGCCGCCCGCGGCTGCCGGCGCGGCGTCGTGGATCGACGCAAAGATCTCGACGAGGTCGAGGGGGTAGGGCGGAGCCGCGAACACGACGTCGAAACCGCTGCGCTCCCGAACGAACTTCAGGGCGTCCGCGCGTACTACTTCGACTTCGAGCCCGAGCGCCCTGGCGTTACGGCCGATCACGGCCGCCGCCTCTCTGCTCAGGTCGACGCAGGTCGAACTCCAGCCTCGACTGGCCGCCTCCAGTCCTATCGCACCCGATCCGCTGAAGAGGTCCAGGAACTCCCCCGGCTCCCGGAAGGCGAGGATATCGAACAGCGCCTCACGGAGGCGACTGGGGGAGGGGCGAGTTCCGCGGCGGGGCGTCTCGAGGGGGCGGCCGCGAGCGCTTCCGCCTATGATCCGGGGCTTGGACATCGAGGAGTCATTGTCGGGGGTTTCGACGGAGGCTGCAAGTTCTGTGGTTAGTCCATCCGTGAGGAGCATCCTGTCCAGGTACTTCGGCAACTCTCCGGAGTTCTGATTGGGTCTGCAGATGGACTACGATCTCGATGTCGCGCGCGACGATCTTGGTGACAGGCTCGACAGAGAAGTCATGCCTGCCTCAGGCTGAGCTCGGTTCATCCGCGGATCCTAAGCGATTCTCTCATGCCGTGGTCGTCGAGATAGGCCAGCCACTCGACTACGGTCAGTTCGCCCAAGTCGTTGTGTCTTACTGTCGTCATCAGGTCCACGTCCTGGTCTTGTAATTCGCGGGCCAGCGCCAATGTCCCGTTTCGCGTCTCGCGGAATGCCAGCCTGAGGTCTTCGATCGAAGCGTCCTCAGGCAAACGGTAACCGCGGTACGAGTCGATCTGCAGGGGAGCACCCATGGCGACTCGCAAGCGGCTCTGCCCCCACCGCTCGATTCCTGTTACGTGGTTCATCGCCTCGCGATTTGCGGGCGTGTCTTTAGCGTCGGCGAAGCGCTTCGCGACAACTTGCTTCGACTCCTCGAGGCGCTCGATGGCAGCCGACAGCGGTAGGTTCTTCGCCCGGCGCCTCGTATAGGGCCGTAGGAACGCGCCGACGATCCGTTGAAGCGTGCTCATGCCTCTCCTCCTTCTGAGCAGATGGTTGGGCGTGTCCTGTTGAATTGACAAGCGCGGCACCGTCAACCCGACAAGCAGCCGGCCTCCGACTCTCACCGTAGTCCGATGGGCCGCTATCGGGAGGTAGGTTCGGGCCGGTGAAGTAGGTGGTGATACAGCAGTGAAGCGGCCACCGAGCCCGCGAACGGCGCCAGCCAGTAGATCCACGACTGAGCCAGGTACTCGGGGCCGGCGAACAATGCCGGTCCGAAATGACGGGCGGGATTCATCGCCGCGCCTGTGAGCGGCCCGCCCATGAGGATGTCGAGGGTGACCGTCAGGCCGATGAAAAGTCCGCCCACCGCGGGTTCGGCCCGCACCGCGGCCGTTCCGAAGATCACGAACATGAGCAGGAACGTCAGCACGGCCTCGATGACGAAAACCTGGGCCGCAACCAACTCCGGCCCGGGAGTGGGTGTTCCTACCGCGATCGGCAGCACCTGATCCTTCAGAGTCAGGAGGAGCAAGCCGGCGGCGACAGTCGCGCCGACGAGTTGAGAGACGACATAGGAAACAGCGTCGCCGACACCTATCCGACCTGTGACTAGAAGACCGACGGTAACCGCTGGGTTCAGGTGCCCTCCCGAGATGGCAGCTGTCGCGGCGACCATCACGGCTATTGCCAGACCGTGCGCGAAGGCGACTCCCAGCAGGCTGGCATCGTTGGCGATTGCGCCGACGCCGATGAAAACCAGAGTGAACGTCCCGATCGCTTCTGCGATCATCGCTCTCAAGTTCATGGTTCCTCCCAAGTCCCGGAGATTGTAACTAGCAGCGGAGGCAGTCAAACGGCAGCGAGACGCACCTCTGCTTTAGGAGAGTGGGCACGGAACCGCTCCGATCCCAGTACTGCTTCTTGGCGCGGGGGTAATTTCCTCCCGCGTGAAACTGCAAGACCAGCGACTGGATGCCGTCTGCAGAGCTCCGCCGGAACCTCGGGTCAGGTTAATTGCGGCGCCTGAGCGAACACGTCTTGGCGCGTAGTACACGTTTGTGTCCTTCCCATCTCTGCTGTCGGTCCGAGATCTTTGTTGCAGTAACGCCTGCCGAAGCCTAGTCAGTTGAGTAGGAACCGAGTTGACGCAGGACGATGCTATGTTATCGTGTTACCCGTCTTTCTGAGATGCGAGGTGGTGGCTATGTAGTTGGTGGCCGATCTGTTCTATTGCCCTGCGCGCCGTGTCTTGTTGCATGGGAGTGCCCAACGCGGGCGGCTGTGGTCTCTTGCTCTGGTGGGCCGGGACCTATCCCGTGATGGCGAGCCATCGGGTCGAGCGCCCGCGCTGGGTCGTTCTCAGTCTAGTTCAGAACAGACAAAGGGTTTGCCGGCGTTCCGAACCTCTCTTGGAGGTCGACCGTGCTCTCTTTTCTAGCCCGCTCACTCGCGTGCCTGGCGCTCGTGGTCCCCCTCGTGGCGACTGCAGCTGTGGCGCAATCGCTGGAAATATCGCAAATACTGCAGAACTACGACGAGAGCCACGCCGCCGAGGGTGAGTATGGGGGAACATTGGAGTTCCCGTGGTACTTCTTCGCGCCGTTCAAGTCACTAAACGTAACGGCTGACGTGCAGGCGGCGGCTCTTCTCTTAAATCTGTACCCCAGATTGATGGTTAACGACGCGCTCCTCATTGAGCCGAAGTGTCACATGTGCACGTCGTATCAGGTCTCAGCAAATGGGATGGACGTCACGTTCGAGCTCAGGACGGGCATGAGGTGGAGTGACGGAGTACCGATCACCAGCCGCGACATCGTAATGAGCGCACGCATTTTCGGCGATCCCACGAACTTCACTGACTTGCGGAAGTATCTGCTGCTCGGTCAAGACTTCATCACCTACTCGGCCACTGACAAAGACACGGTCGTAATGCACCTGCCCGAGCGGATATCGGACGTGAAATGGAAGGAGCAGGCGAGAATGCCCGTGCTGCCGGCCCATGTATTTGGTACCGCGTACGAGGAAGGTGGCATCGAGGCAGTGCGAGCCCTGTACCCCCTCGGCACAACTGAAATCGTCAGCGCTGGTGCTTGGCGATTTGGGAGCTACGACGCGGAGGAAGGCCTGATTCTGCTCGAGAATCGTGAGCAGAATTGGATTAAGGATGCATACGGTAACAGCTTGCCATACGTCGACCGGTTGCACTTTTATGGCACGAGCGGCAAAGGCGAGGCCGAAGTCGTGTTGTCCGGATCAGGCGACTTAGCGAATCAGGTGCTGGATGGCCTCTTAATCGACGATCTGCAAGAGGCCGGCCATAAAGTCGTTAAGGTGCGAGTTACACAGTCCACCATGGACTTCCTAATACCTAACTTTCTACATCCTGACCCGCGGGGCCGAGAATTGAATCAATCGACCGATTTCAGGCGAGCACTGTCGATGCTGCTTGATAGGGCTGCCTATAAGAAAGAGTTCTACGGGGACATGGCAGAACCCGTCTATAACTTCAACAACCGCCCAGGGTATGTGGACCTGCCCTATCCCAGATTCGACTATGACCTCCAGCTGGCGCAGAAGCTTTTGGAGGGACTCGGGCTCAGTCGGGACTCCACGGCATCTGCCTGCCCAGGTGGCTGCTACTCGTATCCCGACGGTTCTGACCTAGTATGGGAACTCATTCACTTCGATCGCCCCAATTTGAACGGGCCTGCAAAGTGGGTAGCGCGGGCTCTACGAGAAGGTGGATTGAATGTGAGCGATAGCCCCCAAACGGTCGAGGCGATGCTGGATCTTGTATATCTCAGGGAGTCGGAAACATTTCTAGACTTTGACCTCTGGTTTGACGCCAGGAGCGCGGCCATCGACGGCCGAGAGTTCTGGTCAGAAGTTTTTCACCTGGGAGGAGACTACCGATATTGGGGCATTGGCCCTGAACCCGGCGTAGGTCCGAGTGATGTGCAGCCCTGGGAAATGCGGCTGAGTGAAATAGCTACGATCATTGAATCCGAAGCACCCAAATCGAAGAAGGTTGCAGCAGCTGCAGAAGGCACCGTGATATTCGCCGAACAGTTGCCAATGATTCCAATAGTTCAGGTCGACAGGTATCAAGCCTATGACCGCCGAGTTGGAAACACGTTTGATCAGGTGTTACCGGACGACTACCTGTTTTCGTTCTTCATGGGTCCCTTACTGCAGGTGCTTTACATTAAGTAGAGGGTTAAGGACGCGGGGCGTCTCCAATGAAATAGTAGGGCTGGAGCACGAACGGAGGATGTTGGGACTGTCCGTAGACGAGGGTCGCTCGCCAGAGCTAAACGGTAACTGGAGCCAGATCAAACTAGCAATGGTGGAGAATCGCTAGATCAACGGCACCTTGCCGGAAACTGGACGTAATAGTGTTGGGGGAAGGCATTGTCTTCCCCCAACGATTACCTTGTCCTACCCTACGACTCGAGGTTGTTGATGGCGTCGCCCGACTGTGGACCGCCACCAAGCGTGACGCGGATGGCGCTGCCAAAGCGAATCAATTGCGGCGCGCTGTAGCTCATTGTTTCACCTCCCTTCAGCTCATGCCAGCGAAACGTCTCGATTGCCAGCTGGCGCCGGCGACGAGCCTAGTTCAGATCGATCGATTCTCCCCTGAAGCCACGCCTCGGTACTGATAATGATCATTGCTTCGGTAATCCGATCCCTCCGCCCCTCGCTCAAGGCGTGTGCGAGGCTCTTTATGCCGTCCGCCTGCAAAACGCCAAGAGCAGCGAGGCATGGTCGGTCGAGCCAAGTATTGATGCGCGACCGGTTTTGATACGCGCTCCACGCGTAGAGCGCATCGAATGAGCTCTTTGTGTTTCTGTCAAGTATCCTTCTGGGAAGGAGGTCAGTTGTGGCTCGCCGTAGTGTCAGCTTCTCTACGGCACCTTCACACTTCACGTCCGCTGGAAGACCGAGAGAGTACTCGACTAGCTGACGGTCGAGAAAGGGATGGCGAATATCCAACGGAAGGTATGGAGAGATATTCCCGTTCTCAATGTACAAATTGAAAAGTGTGACCTCTGGTCTATGCGAATGGCCACGGACCGAGTTCCTCAAAGTTGAAACAGACTGCTCGGCCTGGTTCTTGACACGTTCTGTCGCCCATACGAACCTAGATTTCGGAATCATTCCCGGACGAGTTGCGTAGCGAAGCGTTCGAAGTATCGGTCGGTCACGACTGTCGGCCCAGGCCCTCACGTTTTGAAGTGCAAGACCAAATCTTCCTCTCTTGATCAGGCTGTTGACCAGGGCATAACCGGCGCTCATAAGAGCGTCTCCGCCGTGTCCAGTGAGTCGGATCAACCTGAATGGATGATAAAGAGAAATCCTCACGTGGCCCAGAGCGGCTTCGAGGACGGGTTCACCAAAGAGAGTGGAGCAGGGTGTCCCTTCTAGCGAAAGTAGGTCATCGACTAAGACCTGTCGCCAGGGGGAGTCGCCGATCAGTTCCCGGTTGTAGCGTCGTTCGTCGACTTGGGGTAGGCGTTCTGAAACGAGTGTTCTAGCCTCTATGTCCGGACTGTGACTTCGCGCGATGGCGAATACACTGGTAGAGTCCATGCCACCGGAGACTTCGCAGGATACGGGGACACTCGCGCGCAGCCTGGCTTTAACGGACTGCTCGAGGAGATGCCGGACCGTTTCAGCCGCCTCGTCCAGGCGCGCGCTTGTTTGGCAGGGTTCGAGACGATAGTAATTCGACTGCCACATCGTTTGGCGCGTTGCGATTAGGGTACTCGCACGTTCGAGCCTTTTGATGGATCGGTATGGCGTGAGTGGCGTGGTGACTCTGCGGGTGGCGAAGTAGGAGATGAAGTAGTCAGGGTCGAATCTGCCGTCCACTAGAGGATGTGCAAGTAGGGCGTCGATGGTAGTCGCCAGCAGAAGTCCCCAGGGTGCTTCTGCGAGGAAGAGTTGACGAACCCCGAAGCGATCCCTAAAGGCGATCAGCTTTCGCTCCCGCCCATCCCAGGCGATTACAGCGAAGTCACCCTCCAGGTGTTCAGGTGCTTTCTCACCCCACTTGGCTATGGCAGATGCGATTAGGACGGCTTCGGATGAGGTCCGGGATGCTTCCAGCAATCGCCAGAGTTCGTTGCGATTGTCGAGCCTGGCGTCGGCTACCACCGTCACTCCGTCGAAGGTGACCGGTTGCGGTCCGTCTTCCGGCAGGGTGTCGAAGCGAGCGCAGCCCAGGGCGGCTGGACCAACCTCACGGAAGCTGGTGCCGTCTGGCCCGACTCGCTCCAACTCTGTGAGCATGGGTGTGAGCTCGCTCCCCTTGGCGGGACGACCATCGAGGTAGACGACTGCTGCGATGCCGCTCACGCTGTGGCCCTCGCTTGTGCCTGTGCCGGCTCGTTCCGCACGATCGGGGTGAACTCCAGGCGCACGTCCTGCCGGTCCGTGAGGACCTGTCCCTGGCACTCCACCCAAGCGTGGGCAGCGAAGGGAAATCGCCGTACTGCGATGACTAGTGTGACTGGGTAGCCCTGCCGCCTTAGAAGACGGGCGATAGCCACGGCTTGAGGGAGGCAACGTGCGCCCGGGCGGTAGTAGAGCGCCACTCTCTGGATGTTCTCCGCAACCCGGCGCATCTCCTCGATCTCGTGTTCGCTCGCGGATCGCTGACTTGCCGGTGGGACGTTCGCGGCCGTCCGGTTCACGCCATGAAGCAGCAGGTCGAGGTCGGCTTTGACGAGAGCGAGGTAGCTTCTCATGGCTGCTTTTCCAGGAGGCCGGCGCCGTTCAGGTCGGTGAGGAAGTTGCGGATGTCGGTGCAGACGGTTTCGAGCGGGACGGCGGCGTTGTTGCTGAGTTTGCTTGCTACTTCCTCGAGTCGACCCTGTTCGAGGGCGCGCCAGATCTCCGCTGCGGTGTCGTCCAGTCCGAAGTATTCGCCCTTGGGGGAGAGCAGGAGGAGGCTTTCACCGTCGACCGCGACGTGGACGCCTGCGTGAATTCGCCAATGACCGAACTTTGTTGCCATGGGCAATTAATAGCGAGGCCACCCTGCAACTACCCAACTGTTCATCCCCCGGACCCTCTGTCGGGTCCGTCATTCGCCCTTGCCTAAGCTCAATTCCGATCTTGCGTAGGGTAGTACTCCAGCTCGCGCGCCGCCTCGAGTTCCAGGTTGCTCGGCATCTCGATGAGACCTTCGAAGTCGACATCCAGCCCCTGCGCGATCCTCAGTAGGGTCCAGAGGCCGGGGTCGGAAATGTCAGTCTTGCGTCCTTCGTAGCGCTGCCACACCCTGACAGCAACGCCAGCCCGTTCCGCGGCGGCCTCCTGTGTAAGGCCGGCTGTTTCCCGCGCCCTCCTGATCCGGAGCCTGATTACGGCGAAGTAGGGAGCGAAGGCGGTGGTGGGGGGCATCCCGCCATCATCGGAAGGCGGGACTATGCCGCGCCACGACAGAAGTGGCGTCTAGCAACCTGTAAGCGAAGCGCGTAACATGAATGGCCACAATGTATCCCGACAGTCGTCGGAGTGAGGATGATTAGTAGCCGTACCGCGCTGATCATGCACCTACCGCGCCAGAACCAGACCGACAGTGTCTGCACGGTTGACCGACGCCTATATGGTCGCTGCGGTGGGGTTGTGGGCTCACCTAGAGACAAGTCGACCCTGCCCCCATGAACGAGTTCGCCCACTACCTCCACGAGCGGGGAGCCCATCAGCAGCTCTGGGACCTACTGCAAGGGCATGACTCGGCCGGAACGGAGCAGGAAGACTACCTGTTCTGGCGCCTAGCTTCGTCGGTGCGACTCGACCTCGAGCAGTCGGTGCGACACGAAGTCGAGGCGTATCTGGCCGAGAACGAGGCGCCTGACCTAAGGGCCCTCTACGCCTCCGTCTTTCTCGAGCCTGCCGCCGCCAGGAGCGAGATAACGAGGGCCTGTCGGTCAGAGCGGACTCCGCTCACCGTCTACCTCTACGGCCGGGTCCTGCCCAGGGCGCGAGACGGCGTACGAGTACTGGGCAAGGCCGTCAAACTGGCCGAAAGCAAGGGCCATCCCTATGAGGTGACGCGGGCGGCCGGTACCCTAACGGCGCGCCTCATCGACGCCGGTGAGTTCGTGGATGCGGTGCGCTGGGGCGAATGGGCTTTAGCGCAGTTCGATCGACTTGGGCTGAGCGACCTACAGCGCCGCCTCTACATCCTCAACAACTGGGCCTACGCCAGGATCATGACGGGACAGACCGCCGGCCTCGAGGGGCTGCTTCGAGAGGCCCAGAGCCGCCTGGGCGAAGCTTTCAGCTCTCTAAAGTCGATGTTCCGCTCCACCCTGGCTGACTACCTCATGGCAACAGATCGTGTGAAAGAGGCTCTCGACCTGCTTGTCACCAATTTCGATATGGCCCCTCGAAAGATGAAGGGTATCCGGGGACTGAGCCTCGTCCGCGGCCTTTTCGAACTGGGTCGAGACGGAAGAAAGGAGGCGCTGGAAGTTGCCCGCGAAGCGTACTCTCTGACGCGACTCGATTCCTGGGAGTACCATAGGTCGGCAGTACTGGCGTTGGGGATGGCGCTGGCGTTCGAGGAACCGGCGAATGCAGTCGCCCATCTCGACAAGGTGCTTCAATTCGAAACCCTCACCCTACCCGCGCCTCAGATGGCGCAAGCCAGGCTCTACCTCGCTCTGGCGCGAGCCGGTCTCCCCGGCGGAGAAGCGAGTGCCGGCGACCGTGCGCTCTTCCGCAAGCTTTCCAAGACCGGCTTGAAATTGTTGTCGGGCCCCGAAAGCCACTTCGCTGACATCTGGGCTGACTACGCTGGTCGCCATCACGAACTCGAACTTCGTTTCCTGGGAGACCCGCAGGTGTTGGTCAAGGGCGCCAGGAAGGGAGTGGGAAGCAACTTCAAGAACATCCTCGCTCTGCTCGCCTATTACTCGGAAGGGTTGAGCGCCGACCGGCTCCTGACCGAGCTGGGTTGGAGCACCGTAGACAGGGAAAAAATCTACTCCTACCTATCCAAGCTTCGTAATGTCGTTCCGGTGTCGCCGCCGCCTTACCGGCTCGATATCGAGTGGCGAGCCGACTTCGTTGAGGTCGGCCGGTTGCTGGAAGGTGGTGGGTTACGCAAAGCGGTTCAGCTTTATCGCGGCCCGCTTCTGCCAGAATCGGATGCTCCCGGGATCGAGGAAATCCGTAGCGAGCTCGACGAGAAACTGCGTCAGGCAGCACTCAAATCCGATGATGCCGAGGCGTGTTACGCCCTGGCCGGAATACTCGAGGAGGACCTGGAGCTGTGGGAACGCGCCGCCGACCTGCTCGATGAGAACGACCCCCGGATCCTGAAGGCCAGGACCCGGGTGTCGAGGTTGCAGCGAGAGTTCTAGCGGCTGGCGTGTGCCGGAATGGCTCTCACGGCGGAGTTGACGCCGGGATCGGTCACCCTCTCCGGGTCGGCGAAGGCGAAGGATAGGCTCAGCACGAGTAACAGCAACAGCAGCTTCTTCATATCGGGATCTCCTTTGAAGGTTTCGCTGCGCAGCCCCGTCACGGTAGCCTCCTCACCCTGAAAGTTCCCGCGGGTCTTGAGGCGAAAGACTAGCGGGTGTCGGCAGGGTGGGATGGAGTATGAGCGCGTTTTGGTCTGGTCACGTCGAGGGTGGCCTGGAATTCGAGGGACCTACTGTTCAGCCGGGCCGAGCTGCTACCGCCCCTGGTCTCATTCCGACCTGCATCCACGCCAGTGCGTCTTCAGGCGATGAGGAGTAGGGCCGCGTAGCCTCCGGCGCCAAGGGCGAAGGCCCAGAAGCGACTGTGCCGCTCCTCCGGCAGTTCTTCGCTCAACACGTTGAGCACAATGCCTCCAGCCAGGAAAGCGAACAGGGCCGTGACGACCCCCTTGGGGAACGCTATCGATTCGCCCAGCGCCCAGCCTGCCACGACCGCGGTAGCCAGAATCCAACGACCCTTCGTGTGGTAGTCGGTCTTGTGATCTTCCCTTAGGCCGAAGTCGTTGACGATGAAATGCAAGGCCATCGCCACCACGAACCATAAAAGGCTTCCGAAGCCGGACTCTTCGCGATGGACGAGCAGATAGCCCACGATCAGGTTGTAGAGCGCGAACGACGCGATGTGAAGCCAGAAGGCGGTAGCCGGCCGGCCACTCAGAGCCGTCGTTTCGTTGCTACGGCTGGTCCTTACCAGTTTTTTCATTCCGTAGAAGAAAGCGAGTCCGACAAGCCCGACGAGGTACAGAAGTTGCTCTACGGCCGGCAGGAATCGATCTGGCGATTCGACGCCTCGGTTCAGCTCGGGAAGGAGGTGCAGGAAGACGTAGGCGACCGAGACGCCACCCGCCACGGACAACCAACGGTTGCGCGGAACGCCTTCGAGGAAGCGGAGCAGACCCGAGAAGACGTGTATCAGGGCCAGGAGGAGAGCCGTTGAGAAGGTGAGCAGCTGCATCACTGTGAGGCTCAGATCCCCAGGTACGCCCGCTTCACCTCGGCGTTGCCCATCAGTTCGCTGGAGGTCCCTTGGATCACCAGCTTGCCGTTCTCCAGCACGTATGCGCGGTCCGAGATCCTCAGCACCTGCATCACGTTCTGCTCCACCAGCAGGATGGCCAGTCCGCTGTCGGCAACCGTGCGGATGACCTGCATCACGTCTTGTACGAGCCTGGGCGCGAGGCCAAGCGAGGGCTCGTCCATGATCAGCATCTTGGGCCCAAGCATGAGAGCGCGGGCGACGGCGACCATCTGCTGCTGACCGCCGGAGAGCGCCCCGGCGGCTTGTCTGCGTTTCCCGGCGAGGTCGGGGAAGAGGTCGTAGACCCTCCGCAGGTTCTCCTCCCGCCGTTCCCTGGCGCTGGGCAGGAAGGCGCCCAGCTTCAGGTTCTCCTCGACCGACATGTCGGGGAAGAGTTGTCTGCCCATCGGCACGTGCGCCAATCCGAGCTCTGCCATCTGGTGCGGCTTCCTGCCGTTCACCTGCTGGCCGTCGAAGACGATCTCACCAGCCCAGGGAGCGATCATCCCCGATACCGCCCTCAGGATCGTCGACTTGCCCGAACCGTTGCCCCCCACCAGCCCCACCAGCTCGTGACTGCCCACGACCAGCGAGACGTCGTGCACGACCTCGAGGCGGTCGTAGCCAAGGTCGACGTTGCGCACCTCCAAGAGGGGAGTGTTCGATTCGGTCTGATCAGCCATCGGTTTCCACGCTTCCCAGGTACGCCTCGATCACTTCGGGGTCCGAGGTGACGGCCTCGGGGGTACCCGACGCGATCCTGTTGCCCGAGGCGAGGACCAGCACCTCGCCGCACAGTTCGACGATCGCCTTCATGATGTGCTCGACCATCACTATGGCGATGCCGGTGCTCGAGAGGTGGCGAACGAAGTCGATCATCGCCGCGAGGGCGGGCGGGTTGAGTCCGGCCATCGTCTCGTCGAGGAACAACACCTTCGGCTGGACGGCCAGCGCCTTGGCGAGCTCGAGCCGGCGTCTTCGGGCGAGGTTGAGGTCGGCCGCCGGTTGAAGCGCTCGGTCCGACAGTCCAGCGGCGTCGAGAGCGTTCCAGGCGCTCCTCTCGGCATCCTTTCGCCTCGACGTGCCCAGGAAGGCGGGGATGAGGACGTTCTCGAACACGGTAAGCTCCTCGAAAGGCCGGTCTATCTGGAAGGTCCGGCCCATCCCCATCCTCGTGCGAAGGTAGGGCGGAGCCTTGGTGACGTCCTTACCCAGGAAGTTCACACGGCCGTCGGTCGGGATGACGAAGCCGGTGAGGGCGTTGAAGAGGGTCGTCTTGCCGGCGCCGTTGGGGCCGATCAGGCCGAGTATCTCGCCCGATCGCACGCTCAGAGAGACGTTGTCGACAGCGACGTTGCCTCCGAAGCGGACCGTGACGTTCTCAGCCTCGAGAATCGCCGGCATAGCGCCTCCTGACTGCCGCTCGGGCCAGTTCGCCCAGCATGCCCCGCGGAGCGAACAGCACCACGACCAGGATGAGCACCCCGTAGATGAGCAGGTTCGCCTGGTCGAAGACGCCGCGGAACATCTCGCGGGAGAGGACCAGCAGTAGCGCGCCTGCGAACGGACCCCAGATCGTGCCACGTCCGCCGATGATCGCGGTGAGCGCGATCTGCACCGAAAGCGGCAGGAAGAAGATGTCGTGCGGCTCCAGGAACGACAGGTACACGGCGTAGAAGGCGCCACCCAGGCCGGTCAACGCTCCCGAGAGGGCGAAAGCGGTGAGCTTCACCCGTTGCGGGTTGATGCCGGCGGCCTGCGCCGCCTCCTCGTCCTCCCGAACCGCCCGCATCCGGTAACCAAGCCGGCCTCGTGAGACGAACAGGGTGACGCAGAGAACGAGCGCGAAGAAGAACAGCGCCATGAAGAGCTGAGTGGACCGTTCGAAAACGTCGAGCCCCAGGAGCCGCGGGATGCTGAAGATGAAGATCCCCTGTGCGCCCCCGGTGAGCCAGGTCTCGTTGATAGCAACGAGCCGCAGTATCTCGGCTACGGCGATGGTCGACAGCACGAAATAGGAGCCTCTGAGCCGGAAGGTCATGGCCCCCCAGCCCAGGGCCAGCAGTGCGCAGAAGAGGGCGCCGATCGGCACGCTCACCCAGAGCCCAAGGTCGAGCCGCTGAGCGAACAGCGCTACCGTATAGGCGCCCAGTCCCACGAACGCGGCGTGGCCCAGGCTAACCTGGCCGGTCCAGCCTCCCAGAAGGTCCCAGGAGGTAGCCCAACCGGCATAGAGGAGCACGTTGATGGCGATTACGATCGCGGCGCCGGAGACCCGCGGGACGACGAGGGCGACGGCGACGAGCAGGAGCAGCAGAGCCACGAGATGCCAGGTCGTGCGGTCGCGCGGCGCGGTCCTGCCTTGCGAGGACGTTCGCTTCTCGGAGATCAAGTCCCACCTCGCGGCGTGGTTCCCTTCGAAAGGTTCAAACCCGCTTCACCGTCCGCCCGAAAAGCCCCTGGGGACGCAGCAGCAGTACCGCCAGGAAAGCGATCAGGCCATAGGTGTCGCGGTAGCCGTTGGATATATAGGAGGCTCCGAACACCTCGACCACGCCCAGCAGCAGGCCCCCTCCGATGGCGCCCCAGACAGAGCCGAGTCCGCCCAGGACCGTTACGACGAACGCCTTGAGGGTGAACACCGGCCCCGTGATCACCGGCGTCACCGAGATCTGCGGGATGAGCAGGATGCCGGCCGTCATCGCCAGCACCAGGCCGGTGGCGAACACGAGACCGTGGATGCGGAGGGTGTTTATGCCCACCAGCTCGGCCCCGAGGCGATTCTGAGAGGTAGCCCGAACCGCCCGGCCAGTTTCGGTCCTGGTGAGGAAGAGCCAGAGGGCTACGATCACGACGATGATTATCGCCATGGCAGCCAGCTGGATGACCGACAGGGTGATGCCGCCGAACTCGACCGTGGCCGTGCCGTAGGGAACGAAGACCGACTTCGGCTCGGCGCCGAAGATCAGCTGAAGTGTGTTCTGGATGATCAGGGCGAGGCCGAGGGTAGCCAGCAGCGTGGACTCGGGCGGAGCGTCGACGAGTCTGGCCAGGATCGTCCGCTCGAGCAGCAGCCCCAGGAGGAAGCCGAGGGGAAGCGCGATGAGGGCGCCAAGGTAGGGATCGATCCCCAGACCGCCGTAGAGTGCGATGGCGGCGTACATACCGATCACTACGAAGCCGCCGTGGGCGAAGTTGATGATCCGGAGCACACCGAATATGAGCGACAGGCCGATGCCCACGAGCGCGTACACGCCCCCTATTAGCAGCCCGCCTGCCAGGTTCTGAAGGAAGATAGTCAGGTCCATGGTGAAACCCGGGAGGGGGCTCGAATGCCCCACCCCCGGGTAGTAGTCCTCAGACTATCAGCGCTCTGACCAGGCGGGCGTCGGGAAGATCAGATTCTCGGCAAGCTCCTCGCCGGGGAAGACGGTCACGAACTGGCCGTCCTGAACCTGCTGCGCGACCATCAGGATCGGGTTCTGGTTCTGGTAACCATCGAAATCCTCGAAGCGGATGGGTCCGTACGGCGTCTCCTCGATGTTGGTCGCCTCGAGTGCCGCCTGAACGTCTTCAGGTGAGAAGCTCTCGGCCCGGCTGAGGGCGTCGACGGCGGTAATCAAGCCGGCGTAGGCCTGAGCAGCGTGATAGGAGGGTTCGACGCCGCCAAGCTCCTCGGTGAGACGCTCGAACAGTTCCGCGGCGCCCTCGTAGACGACGTCCTCGGTCCAGGCGGTCGCGGTCACCACGTACTCGGCGGCAGGGCCCGCGTCGGTGATGAAGCCGGGCAGGGCGAAGCCGGCCGCGGCACCGGCGAAGAGGTCGGCGTCGAGCCCGACCTCGTTGGCCTGGCGCATGATCGCCACCGAGTCCTCGGCGTACGAGACCATGAACACCACGTCGGGCTCCTGAGAGCGGAAGCGGTTGAGGACCGGGCGGAAGTCGGTGACGCCACGGTCGTAGCTCTCGTTGGCGACGATCTCGTAACCGCGGTCGGCAGCCTGTTCCTCGGCAGCGGTCGCCACCGCCTGCTCGAAGTTTCCGTTGCCGGCTATCACCGCGATCTTCTCGATGTCGGCACCCTGTTCATTGAGGTAATCGAACAGGTCGAACAGCACCTGGCTGTAGGCGTTGGCCGGCTGGTTGAGGCGGAAGACCCACTCCGAGCCGGGCATGGTGATGTTGTCGGCCGAGGAGGTGTAGACCAGGAACGGCCTCTCGGAGCGGGTGAAGAACTGAGCCAGCGGGTTGGTGATCGAGGAGGAGTAAGCGCCCATAACCAGCGGCACACCAGCGTCGATGAGCTGCTGAGCGGCGGTGAGGGCCACGCTCACTTCGCTGGTGTCGTCCTGGATGTTCAGGACCACTTCCCGGCCGTTGATCCCGCCGGCGGCGTTTATGTCCTCCAACGCGACGGCGAAACCGGCCTGGTGCTGCTCGCCGAACTCGGCGAATCGACCGGTGAGACTGGTGATGACACCGATCTCCACCGGACCTTCAGACTGAGCCCAGGCGACGGACGAGGCCAGCAGTAAGACGATCAACATCACTAATCGCTTCATGGATTCCTCCCGAATGAGCTGCGTGCCAGATTGTTCTGCTAGGCTTCTGAAGCGTAGCAAATGCCGTCTGGGAGCGTCAAGGAGACGGTTCGCGGGCACTTCTCGGTCCACTCCGGGTAGATGTGCCCGGCCCGCCTGTAAACTCATCGGTAGTCGTATTTGGCGTGTCGGAAGAGAGGCAACGATGAGCTCCTGGGCAAACGGCATCCCCGCGATCACCCTGTTCGTGCCCGACCTCGCGGCGGCGAAGCGCTTCTATGGGGACGTGTTCGAGCTTCCCGTCCACTTCGAGGACCCGCATTCGGCCGTCTTCATGTTCGGTGACACCCTGATCAACCTGCTCGCGGAAGAGGCCGCGCCCGAGCTGGTCGATCCGGTGCGGGTCGCCCCCTTGGAAACCGGGGTCAGGGCGCAGTTGACGATCCAGGTGCCCGACGTCGATGAGGTGTGCGCGAAGCTCGAAGGGAAGGGCGTGAGCCTGTCGAACGGGCCTGTGAACCGCCCCTGGGGGATACGTACCGCCACCTTCCGCGACCCCGGCGGCCACCTCTGGGAAGTGGCCGGACCTATACTGACGTAGCGGGGTCGCAGCCGCCCGGAAGCCGGCCGCGGTCAGGCCGCGGATCGGGCCGGGCCAGGTCCATTATGTGGCCGATCGGGCTTCGCGGAGAAGCCGGCGCCCCGCGATATACTCGGGCCGATGAACTTCCTCCTGCGCGTGGTTCTCAACGCCGTCGCCCTGTGGGTAACCGCCGAACTGGCCCTGGGCATCAGCTTCAGCCGGACCGGCCTGGCCGAAGTACTGCTGACCGCCCTCGTCCTGGGGCTCGTCAACACCCTCGTGCGGCCGGTGATGATCATCCTCACCCTCCCGCTCACTCTGGCGACGATGGGACTCTTCCTTCTTGTGGTCAACGCCCTGGCTCTGATGCTGGTCGCCGGCCTCACGCCGCTGGTGGTTCACGGTTTCGGCGGCGCGATACTAGGCGCACTGGTGCTCACCATCATCAGCTGGGCTCTGGCTCGGCTCTCTGGCGGCAAGAGCCGTCGCCTCTGGGTGTGAGCTGCCGCCGCCCGGCGCCGCTGAGCGCCGGTGGAAGCCGGGAACTCAGGCTCGTCTGCTAGCCGCCGTTGGGCAGGTACTTCTCCCAGATCGGGTCGATGTTGGGCAACAAGCCGTAGGCGGCCGAGAAGATGAACCGTGGCGCGCGCGGCTTACGGTTGAGGTTCATGCCGGCTTCATCGGGGGTCCGGTCACGCTTCTTGGCGTTGCAGCGCCGACAGCAGGCGACGACGTTCTCCCAGCTGGTGCCGCCGCCCCGACTCCGCGGGAGCACGTGGTCGAGGGTAAGGTCGTTCGACCGGGCGCCGCAGTACTGGCAGGCGTGATCGTCGCGGCGGAAGACGTTCTTGCGGTTGAAGGCGACCCGTTGCCGGTGCGGCCGCCGGATGTACCTCTTGAGGCGGATGACGCTGGGGACGGGGAAGACGGAAGTGGGTGCCCGGAGGACCTGGTCGCTGTCCTCCACCCGTTCCGCCGCCTCGTGCATGAGCAGCGACACGGCCCTCTTCACCGAACAGACATGGAGTGGCTCGTAAGAGGCGTTGAGTATCAGGACCCGCGCCGAGTTGAGGTTGCGGATCGGCTCGCCTGCCCGGCCCGCGTTGGATCTAGCGGGGGGCGGGTTCGTGTTTGTCAGGTCCTGACTGGCGGCCGTTACCTCCTACTTCGATTGAGGCCGAGTATAGCGCGAGCGGGCGGAGGCAGTCGTAATCCGGCTTAGCGCCCGCCCGTGTTCATTGGTCGATCTCGAGCGCTCATTCAGGAAACGGCGTCCCTCCTGATCAGGCTCTCTTGGCTTCGGCCGTTACAATGGGGGCGGCGGCCACGAACTTCTTCGCTAGCGCTACGGGGTCGGTAATCGCGGTGCCGACGACTACTGCGTGAGCTCCCGCTGCGAATGCCGCGCGTACCTGCTCGGGAGTGGAGAACCGACCCTCCGCAACGATCGGCCGGGGCTGTGCGGCGACGAGTTCGGCGATGAGATCGAGATCGGGACCGTCGGGCTGTGCGGAAGCGTCCGTGTACCCCGATAAGGTTGTGGCAATGATATCCGCGCCCGCTGCCGCCGCAGCTACTCCCTCCGCCACATTGGATACGTCCGCCATCAGCGGAAGGTCATCGAAGGTGGAACGCACTTGCGCTATGAGTTCCGCTGCGCTTCGAGCTCCTTTCCCGCCTCGGAGACGTAACGTGGCGTCGATAGCTATGAGATCAGATCCCGCATCCACCAACGTTTGCACCGACGCGAGACTAGGTGTGATGTAGGCGACCGGATCGACGTCGGGGCGTTTGTCGATGCCGACGATGGGGAGCGTGACGCGGGCGCGAATAGCCGAAACGTCATCGGGCCCGTTCGCTCGGATTCCAACTGCGCCCGCGATCGCGGCTGCTTCGGCCATCGCCGCCATGTGGGCGGGGTGCCTCAAGGGAGAGCCTTCGGGCGCTTGGCAAGAAACTATGACACCGCCACACAAGGCCTCGAGCAACCGCGTCGACCTGGACAGAGGAAGCCGGGAGGGACCGGTAGAACTCATGAGCCGTTCCGTACGGTACGGGAGACCGACTCGACATCGAAGTCGATCTCGAAAAGCCTGCGCCATGGGAAGGCCAATCGTGAGACGCGGTAAGGCAAGGAAAACTCTCTCAGCTCCTCGTTCAATAGCGACTTCGCTCGTTCAGCGGGTAGCGGCACATTGCCCTCAGGAATGAATCCGCCCAGACCCAATGGTTTCAGGTCCGGCATGAGCAGGAGTCTCGTGCGGACGCGGGACTGGTAGAGCCAGTCGTCGATCAGTCGAGCGGCGACCGCTAGCTCCAGGCCACTGCTATCGCCAACCAATGCCGCCATACAACCTAGCGCCACTGCCGAGCCGAGCGAATTGCCGGCGGTGTTCCAACCCCCATACCCGCCCAATCGGGATAGGAGGTTATCTGCGGCCAAGCCGGTCATTAGTACGTCGTCAGCTCCGTTCACATGGGCTACGTCAGCAAGTGTCACATGCCGATCATGATCCACCATGACCGCTAACGTGTCGCGAAAGGCTTCCAGGGATCGATCGAGGCCGTTGACGGTGGCTTCCGACTCCTCGAGAGCCGCTCGTTCGGCTGATTCGATCGTGCTTGAACCCGGACTATCCGCTAATTTCAGTGCATACGAACTTCCACCCTGCCCTTGTGCACGACTTGGACTGTTCAAAGCCAACCAAAAGTCGGGTTCGACCGATCCGGGTGGAATGGCTACTGCGCCGGCGGCCCGCAGGTGAACCGTCACCAGATCGCCCAGCGGTCGATCCTCGTAGGCCGTCTGCACGTCGGCGCCTCGTCGAGAGGAGTAAATCGTTGACGCGTGCAAGGTTCGCCCGGAGACTCTCGAAGCCAAGCGTGCCATCAGGACCTGGGCGACTTCATCGGCCCCGGGGTAGATCAGGACTTGATCGCCGAGGCCACGGGTTGCCACCTCTCGTTCGAGCCGAAGGCGGGTGAGGACGTTCAAGCCCCATACTGTTGTGTCGTCCTGATTGAGAACCAGGGTGTCGACTACACCCTGGGACACGAGATCAAGAGCACCTAAGTTCACCTTCATCGTTCGATCCCGGATCGTCAACTGGTCTTGCCACACGGCTTCGGGTATCTCGGAGCGGAGCCGTGCAAGTTCGCTGGCCTCGTCTGCGGTCAGCACCCCGCTGATATATCTGTGCTCGAGGCGCGAGCGGTCGAAGATAGCGCGCCCGTGCTCGCAGTAGTAGTCAGGTTCCTCGCCATTGTCATTTTCTCGACTGACACGCTGGATACTGCTGAAGGCGAGCAACACGAGTTCCGGGTGCCGCGCCTTGAGCTCGCGCAGCACGTCGAGCCGATCGAGTGCTTCCGTCAGATCGTTACCTGATTGCCGGGAAGGGATCAGTCCGCCCCAGGCGAGAGTGTCAAGCGAAAGCACTGCTCCGACCGCCTTACCGACATGCGCCCTGAGCCATTCGGCGATCGCCTTGGTGTCGGCAGGTTTCTTTCGCTGACCCAGCAAACTGTTGGGCGATAGCAGCTTCCAGCCGAATGCCTCAGCCAGGTAACGCGGATAGTGTGAGTTTATAGGGCGCTCGTCGAGCGGTAGGAGCAGCAAACGATCTATTGGCGACTCTCCTTTACTGGATTGACGGTGACGACATCAGCCCTTGAGGCCGCTTGTCGACACACCTTGGATAAAGGTCTTCTGTGCGAAGAAGAAGAGCAGGATGATAGGAAGGCTCATCAATAGCGAACCCGCCATCAACAGTGGCCATGCGGCGGAACGGGTGCTCGAAAGCTGTTGAAGACCGACTGCGAGGGTGTAGAGGCGGTCGTCGGTAAGGTATATGAGCGGATTAAGGAAATCGGTCCAGGTCCAGATGAAGATGAACAGTGACGCGGTCGCCAACGCGGGCCTCGCCAGGGGCAAGATTATCCTCATGAAAATTTGCCATTCGCTTGCCCCGTCGATGCGCGCAGAGTCGGAGATCTCCTCCGGGATCGATCCGTAGAATTGCCGTAACAGGAACACCGCGAAAGCGCTGCCAGTGAGTGCTGGAACGATCAAGGGCAGAAAGGTTCCCACCCATCCAAGTTTCTGGAACATGACGAACTGCGGGATAAGGGTGACCTGTGGCGGTAACACCATCGTGGCGAGGAGGCAGTAGAAGAGAACTTCCCGGCCGGGCCACTTTATTCGTGAGAAGCCGTAGGCGACGACGGCCGACGAGCCTACATAGAATACGACGCTAGTCACGGTGACGAGTACCGTGTTTCCGAGGTAGCGACGGAAAGGGATTTCGGTCATCAACCGCGAGTAGTTCGACCACATGACTGGAGCGGGGATCCAGCGAGGCGGAATAGCGAATACCTGGGCGCCCGTCTTCAACGACGTCGAGACCATCCAGGCGAATGGCGTGAGGAAGAAAAGCGCTCCGATGATGAGGACGGCGTAAATCAGGAGGTATTGCAGCCACCTTCCGCTGGTCATCAGCTGCGACTCTCGTAGTGAACCCAGCCCGACGTCCTGAAGATCGCGATCAGGGCGACAGCCGTGATCAGCAGCAGAACCCACGCCATCGCCGAGGCATATCCCATGCGGAAGAACTGAAAGGCGTTCTGGTAGAGGTATAGCGCGTACACCATCGTCGAGTTTGAGGGACCACCGCCAGTCATTATGTAGATGTTCGTGAAGCTCTGAAACGACGTAATGATCCCCATGACGAGATTGAACAGGATTACCGGTGAGAGCATCGGGAGTGTCACGAATCTGAACCGTTGCCAAGCGTTCGCCCCGTCAAGGTGAGCGCTTTCATATAGAGGCGTTGGTACGTTCTGCAGTCCGGCCAGATATATGACCATCGAGCCGCCCACGCCCCAGAGGCTGGCAAGTATCAATGCCGGCTTCGCCCATCTGGGATCCGACAACCAGCCCGGGCCGTTGATCCCAACCTGCCATAAGACTTCGTTGATCGGCCCGTAATCGGGGTTCAGAAACCAGCGCCACAGTAGCGCAGCCGCTACCGCTGGCACGACACTTGGTAGGAAGTACACAGTGCGGAACATGCCCTGGAGTTTCAGCTTGTTGTTCAGGAGCATCGCGATCAGAAGGCTCAGGATGAGGGAGAACGGGATACCCAGCACCGCGAGGTAGAGGGTGTTGTAGAGAGTCTCACCGAAGAGTGGGTCCGAGAAAAGGTCGGTGTAGTTACGGAAGCCTATCCAACGCGGGTCCGAGACGACGTTGTAGTCCGTGAAGGAGAAGTAGAGCGAAGCTATCACCGGATAGATCGTGAAGACTAGAAAACCGACGAGCCAAGGCGATACGAACGCCAGCCCCAACCAAGTGTCGCGGCGCTGTCGCTTGGTGAGTCCGCTCGACACCGCGATCTGCTGCGAGTGGCGCGCCACCGTGGCCTTGGTTGGGGCCTTCGCCACTACCTGTACTTCTCCAGCTCGTGCAGAACATTCTGTTGCGCCGTCTCGAGCGCCTCTTTGGCGGTCGCCTCGCCTTCCTGTACCGATACGACGGCTTGGTTGAGCTGCTGGCTCAGGTACAGGCCGACGGGCAGTCCGGGAGGGGTAAAGACGTAGCCCTCGAGCAGGATGTCGATGAAGGTCTGCATGTGCGGAGTGACCGTTTGAGCGAACTCCGGCATTTCAAGCGCGTCCTGCCTCGGCGGAATGTTTGCTAGCTCTGCTGCGAAGCCCGCTGACTGTTCGGGCGCAGTCAGCCACAGCAGGAATTCGAGTGCTTCCTTCTTGTGCGCTGCCTCGGCCGGAACCACCCAGAACGAGCTCTGAACCGGGGCCACGTTTGGCCGACCACCTTCCGGGGCAGGGAAGGTGGTCACTCCCCAGTCGAGGTCGGGTGCGTACTCGTGCGTGAATCGGACCTCCCACTGGCCCCCCTCTTGCATCGCGATCTGCCCTCGATAGAAGGGATTGAAGGGACTGGCAGGATTACCCCAACCCGCCTGAAAGCGTCGGATTAGGTTGATGTCGTACTTCTCGTAGTAGTCCCCAAGCCACTCCAGGGCGGCTATGTTGCGTGGGTGGTCGAGGGTGACTTCCAAGGTTTCGGGGTCGTAGAGCTGGCCGCCGAAAGCGTAAAAGTAGATCGAGGTGACGTTGGGGTAGAAGCCCAGACGACGCAGGTTGCCGCGTCTGTCGATAACGGTCATCTTCTCTGCCAGCGCGTCGAGCTCTTCGATCGTTCGCGGCGGAGCCTCGGGGTCCAACCCTGCTTCCTCGAAAACATCCTTGTTCCAAATGAAGGCATAAACGTTGAGCGTGGTAGGGAGGCCGTATTTTGCGCCCTTGTAGGAGCCGTATTGCCAGATTCCGGGGAGGTAGTCTTCTTCGCCGATACCCGCTTCGGCAAGCTCGGCGCTCAAATCCAGTAGTGAACCACTGGCACCCAATGGGACCACCATCCAATCCCATACTGTGAGCAGATCAGGTGGCGCGCCGCCTGCTAGCGAAGCAAGGATTCGCTCACCGTCGCCGATTGGGACAAACGAGCCGCGTACCTCGACTTCGTCCTGACTCGCGTTGTATTCGGCAATCAGCTCCTCGACCTGCTCGCCCTCGGAGCCGCCCCACGCGTACCAGAAAGTAATTTCCGTTTTGGCAAGGGCAAAACCGGTGGTACCCAGCGCAGCTAGGAGAGCGAGCGCCAGGAACAGCGACTGCGTGAGGCGCTTCGCGAGTCTACGACCAAGTCCATCGATCGCACGTTGGACAATAGCGGGCTCGCTCATGGCGTCCGATCCTCCAGGTACTCCTGATAGCCTTGGTAGAGCTCGAGTGCCTCGCCTCCGAGACGAGGGCTCATGTAGTGGCTGAAGTCGAAGACGACGAACTTGTCGACGTATGGCGCTTCGAGTTCGAGTTGTTCGATCACTGTGTTGATGTTCGCGCTTTGCGCTTGCCAAGCAAGTCCATCGACCGGCCAACCGTGAACCTGTTCGAACACTTCGAGGTCGGACCAAAGAGCGACGTCGTGTCTGTCGGTGACCTCCTTGAGTGCGCGGTAAACCGGTACTCCCTCTTCGACGGTGGTACGTTTAGTGCCCACGCCGTCCTGCATGGCAATAACGTCTATCGGAGCAGCTGCCAGCGTCTCGTCCCACCAGTCGGCATAAGCGTCGGCATTCGGGTTCATTCCGAAGTAGGGCGCGACCATGACCGGGCGATCGATCTCATGCCCGGCTTCTGCCATCGACGCGAGATACTCGACCATGGCGGCGTGCGCCTTTGCCTCGATGAAACTGCGATCGTCGATCTCCTCTGGAAGGTAATAGCCGGCCAGGGCGGGGGAGGAGCCGTAGCGGCTTTCGAGTTCTTTCATGAGCTCGATGTTCGTCTCCGCGGAGGCTAGTGGGTCGAATACTCCTTGCCAGTAGGTCGGGTCGAGACTCAAGCCAAGCCACACCTTCATATCCAATGTTTCGGCGGCGGCGAGGAGGTCGCCGAGCGGGTCGAGTTCAACCTTCTGATCCTGTTCGCCCGCTGACCACACGACGGGCTGACCCAGCGAGAGGAACCTTTCGCCGTCACCCGAGGCTGCGATAGCGATGCTCGAGGGCAGGTCGACGTTCGAGATATCGGAACGCATGAAGTCGACTTCCACTGCGTCAACCTCGGTTGGCTCATCGAAGTCGAACTCGATGGTTATCTGTTTGCCGGGATTCTGCCAACCGACCATGTCCGACCAGGCGAAATTGGCTAATCCATCAGTGAGCTTGCCCCCGCTCCCGGCTTCGGGATCAAGGTAGTTTCCCGCCGGGGCTGGCTCGACTGTATATCCGCGACCGGCAACGATGTTTTCTTCACCGTTCAGGACCCGTATCTCGGGGATCATCGTCCACTCGCGGCTGTCAGGCACCACGCTCACCCTCAAGTGACGCGCCCGGAGTTCAGCCGGCGCGACCCACCTGAGGGTAGCTATCGATTCATCTGGCGGCAGAACTTCGGTCGATTCGGACGTGTCATCGTTCCCGGGATCAACCGCGGGGAAGTAGCTCACTCCGCCGTAGCGCGAGTATTGGACGATGACGGTATCCATACCAACTGCCTGCATGTAGGAGAGTTCGGCTAGCCAACCATCCTCACCCAAATTAGCCAATTGATTGTTCAGTTGCACGAACGTGCCGCTCAGTACGGGTTCGGTTTGGGCTACGGTGGCACTCACCATGGTGAGAACGCCCACTAGCGTAAGACTACGCGCCAATCTGCCTACGGGCATCTATTCCTCTGTCTCCTCGATGACCGGGGCAGCTGCGCCTGTCTGCACCACAACTTCGGCCAACATTGTCCAGCCGCTGCGCGGCCGAATTTCCAGTTTCACAAAGCGACCATCCACCGGGTTTTCGAGATCCACCCAGTAAACGCCATTGATCTGTTCGTTCATCGGGGGTGCGGGCTGCGTCTTGGCCGCGAGGCCGACGATCTCGTACGTTTCACCATCGTCGGACACGGACACGATCATGCTGCGGGGAAGGGTTACTGCCGACGCGAACGAGCGCATGAAGAGTCCGGCCACGCGCGTGATGCCATCGACATGGTCCCCGAGGTCGACGACGAAGACGAGATTCTCTGTGGCGTCGGGAACGCCGACCATCTCTCCCCAGGCGTACTCGAATGAGCCGTCCGTGAGTTGTGCGCCACCGTCATCTGGATAAGCCTCTGACGCCGTGGGGCTGAAGGTGTACGACTTGTTGAGCGCTACGTTTACTGGCTCGGCAGTGACCGGCGCGGCCTCCTGCTGAGGTGGCAGCAGTTCCTCCGGTATCGGCCCATCGCCGATCTGCAGTTCCGCGATCATGGTCCAACCGCCACCTCCGGGCAGCAGTTCCACCTTCACGAACTGCCCGTAACCTGCCCAGTCTTCGTCGGCCCAGACAAGCGTTCCTACCGTGTCGTTGGCTATTTCGCCCTCCGGCACGCTTGCCATCCCGAGGTCTTCCCACGCGAGCCCGTCCTCCGAGACAGAGATGATTGCGTGAGGGAGGGCTACTGCAGAACCGTCAGAACGCATTACCTTAAGAGCAACGTAGCTTATGGCGTCGTGAGTTGAGCCAAGGTCAACGACTAGGCTGACTGGCTCCGGGCCTTCGAATCCCACCATGTCCGACCAGTCGAATTCGAAGGATCCGTCCGTCAACTTGAGCCCTTCAGGGTCAGCGTAGGTTTCGGCTGGTGGGCGACTGGATGTAACTACCTTTCCGGCCGCCACATTGAAATCCGATGATTGAGCGAAGGCAAGCGCCGCGAACAGGGCGGGCGCCAGCGAGAAAAGGAAGGTTCTGACGTTGATGAATTTCATTTAAACCTCCTGTAGGACGCTCGCCTAACCGCCGAATGGCAGCGCGACATTCGCCTGACGGAGCAATGCTCCATGCCGAGTGAACGCGATTGAGCGTGGTTCCTTCTCACATGCTAGGGCTGGAGTATTCTTCTGTCAAGGAAGGCAAGTGGAACGGAGTATCCTAAGTGCAAATGTCGCGGTTATTGACCAGGCTCCGAGCGTCGCTCGCCGATCTCAGCCCGGTGTTGAGTCGGGTTGCGGAGTATGTGCTGGAGCATCCCGACGCGGTCCTTTACCATAGCGTCACTGAACTGGCTGAGGCGACTCGAAGCAGTGAGGGCAGCATCATCCGCTTCTGTCAGGATCTGGGCTTTTCAGGGTTTCAGGAGTTCAAGCTCACGCTAGCAATCGAGTCCGGCTCCCTGCCTCGAAACGGGGCGGAGCCGGTGGCTGCCAACAACACCAATCTGATGAATGAACTGGTCGATCATGCGGCCACGTCCCTGTCGGAGACCGGCCTGTTGTACGAACAGGACTCGTTCGAGCACGTGGCGGAGCGCATGATTTCTGCAGGACGTGTCGACATCTACGGAGTAGGGGCTTCTGGCGTCATAGCTGAGTACTTCGCGTACAAGTTGATACGCTTGGGTTTCACCGCGCAATCGTACACGGATATGCATCTGGCTTCGATGAGTGCATCAAACCTCAGCGCAACGGACGTAGCGATCGCGATTTCCAGTTCAGGATCTACCCTCGACACTCTGCAGGCTCTAAAGATCGCCAAGAAGTCGGGCGCCTTCACCGTGGCTGTTACAAACCGGTTGAAGAGTCCGCTCGCTAAGGTTGCCAGCCGCAGTCTCTTCGCTTCTCCGCCAGAGTCCCCGCTCACCGGTGGGGACGTCTTTGCCAAGATCGGCCAACTCCTCGTTCTCGAGGCGCTGACACGCCTGATGGTTACCAGGGACGAGCGACTCCAGGAGCATGTCAGGCGCACTGCCCAGGTGGTAGCCGAGCGGAGCATGTAAGCGTGACAATCGATACGATGCTTGCTATCGACATAGGCGGCACAAAGCTTGCCGTAGCCCTGGTCAAGGGTGCCAAGGTCCTCTCGTATTCAAGAGTGGCGACGCCGGCAAGCGATGGGCCGGAGGCTGTCCTTGCCTCGACCGTGGTCGCAGGCCAGCAACTTGTCTCCGAGGCCGGTGTAGTACCGGCAGCCATAGGCGTAGCGTGCGCGGGAGTTGTAGCAGCAGGCCGTGTCCGTGCAATGAGTCGAGACCTGCTCCCGGGCTGGGAAGACTTTCCGCTGGTGGAGCGGCTCGAGCGGCATTTCAACTTGCAGGTTGCCGCCCTGAACGACGCGCAAGCCGCCGCGTTCGGCGAGTGGCTGTACGGGTCCGGAGGCGCTCGAAGCAGCTTGTTTTTCGTGACGGTGTCTACAGGAGTCGGCGGTGGTCTGGTAGTCGGAAACCAGCCGTGGAGGGGAAGTAGTGGGCTAGCGGGCCACATTGGACACGTGCGCGGCGGAGTTCTCGAGAAGGTAGCCTCGGGAACGGCTCTGGCGAAGAGAGCGGCCGAGGCTGGGCATCCGCTGGATGCGTCGCGTGTGATCGACGCCGCCCAGGTGGGAGAACCATGGGCCCGGGAATTGCTGGACCAGGCGGCGCAAGCTCTCGCAGCCGTACTGGCGGACGTGAAGTTGCTTATAGACCCAGAAGTGGTAGTACTTGGTGGCGGTGTAGGACTGAATCCAGCGTTCCGGGATGTCGTAAACACGACGTTGTCTTCGCATCATGGATCATTGGGGTTGGAAGTGGTCGCGGCGAAGCTCGGGTCGCACGCTGGGCTGGTTGGCGCCGCCGCCCTTGCCGGCAGAAAGCCGGCAGGACTACTACTCAAGGGTGAATAGTCAAGAGAAGGTTCAGCTTTTTTCGCGCACCTTCGTCACGGACGAAACGGCAGCTAGCGGTCTTCGAGCGCCAGTTCGACCAGCCGGGCCACCAGGTCGGCGTAGCTCAGGCCGGCGGCCTCCCACAGTTTCGGGTACATCGAGGTGACGGTGAAACCGGGCATCGTGTTTATCTCGTTGAGCAGCAGCCGGTCCTCCTGCTCCAGA